>JBBWVR010000074.1:0-2740 GCA_050256315.1 Gammaproteobacteria bacterium
TATCTGTTCTTAGTTGCTCGCTTTCAATTTGATCGATTAAATTCACGTTGTTACCTATTGAATTTGGAAAAAACGACAATTATACAGAGTATCTTTGCTACGCACAAGATGCGCTAGGTGATATATTTGGCGAAAAGAAAACTACAGCGGTAGGGTGGTTGTCAGCTTGATTTGTTGCAATAGAATATTAGAGCGAATATTGGCGACAATTGGCATATCGAGTAATTCTTTCATCATGAAATTGGTCAAGTCGTTCAGATTTTTTGCCACTACTTTCAACATAAAGTCGTATTCACCAATCATTGTCCAACATTCGAGCACTTCGGGGTGCGCGTTAACCAGTTTTTTAAAGTCTTCACCCGGGAAATGAGTGTGCTTGCCCAGTGAGACGTTAATAATGGCAATGATTTCAAAACCCACTTTTTCACGATTAAGAATGGCAGAGTAGTTCGATATAACGCCAGATTCTTCAAGCTTCTTTAGGCGTCTTTGACATTGTGTGGGTGATAAATGAACAACTTGAGACAACTCAATACTGGTAAGTCGTGAGTTTTCTTGAAGAGCATTAAGTAGCCTGATGTCAAATTCGTCTAATTGAGATTCTGGTGTTTTCATGAGAAACTGATTATACACTATTTTTTAATATATAGATAAATATCTGCATGTAACAAATAAAATACGCATAAAAACTGCATAGATTAAGGAAAACAAGCTCAATACGCATACACTCTTCTCTGCTTATTTACTACCATGATACTCTATGAGACTTTTCGTAAATCATTTTATATTTAATAGTGAAATATTTATTATTCAGTGAATTTTAAAATGCTTTACGCAAAGGTCTCTAAATAAACAACAGGGATGACATGAAGATGACAACTTACCTTGCAAAAACTCCTGATGAGTTTGGCAAGATACATTACACAGGGTCAGAGCATAAGGTTTGGCAGACGCTGATTGAGCGACAAACACCCGCGTTAAAGAATGCTGCTTGTGATTCTTATATCACTGCATTGGAACAGATGTCGTTTCCAGGCGATCGCATCCCTCAGTGTGATGAAGTCAGTGAAAAAATACAGTGTAGTTCTGATTGGTCGGTGACACCCGTGCCAGCATTGATTAGCTTTGATCGTTTTTTTAATTTACTGGCTAATAAGCAATTTCCTGTTGCCAGTTTTATCAGGAGAGCAGAAGAGCTGGATTATTTACAAGAGCCTGATATTTTTCATGAAGTATTTGGCCATACGCCGCTATTAACTGATCCTCAGTTTGCTCATTTTACCCATACCTATGGCTTGGCTGGGGTGGGCGCAACAGATGAGGAGAGGGTGATGTTGGCGAGATTGTATTGGTTTACCGTTGAGTTTGGCTTAATTAAAACAGCTAACGGTAATCGCGCTTATGGTGCTGGCCTAGTGTCCTCCATTGGTGAGCTGCAACACGCTTTAAGTGACAAGCCTATCGTTAAGGAATTCGATTTGCTTGAGGTTTTAAGAACACCTTACCGTATTGATATTTATCAGCCGATTTACTTTGTTATTGAATCGTTTGACCAATTATTTGACTTGACTTTATCCGAGGTAAGGTTGGCGATTAAATCGGCACAAGAGATGGGCATGGAAGCACCACTCTTTGCAATGAATTAATAGAGTTTTGTAAAATTATCAGGAGAAGAAATAATGATTAAAACTTGGGAAAACCCACTAAAAACAGATGGCTTTGAATTTGTGGAGTATGCTTCAAATAAGCCAGAGCAATTAGCAGAACTTTTTACTCAACTTGGTTTTGTGGCGATTGCTAGGCACAGAAGTAAGAACGTTACTCTTTACCGTCAAGGGGATATTAATTTTATCCTTAACAATGAGGCTCAAGGCCAAAGCTATGAGTTCTATTCGACGCATGGCCCCAGTGCTAATGCCATGGCATTTCGCGTAGAAGACGTAAACTTTGCGGTGAACGAATTAAAGAAAAAAGGCATTGAAATTATCGCCTCTGGCGCTGGCCCGATGGAATTGCAAATACCTGCGATTCGTGGCATTGGTGGCTCGCTTTTGTACTTAGTCGATCGTTATAAAGCTATTAATATTTACGACATTGATTTTGTTCCAATTGTGGACGTTGATCAGCACCCTGTTGGCCAAGGTTTGACTTATATTGATCATCTTACGCACAATGTTGAGCGTGGTAATATGGATAAATGGGCTAATTTTTATAGCGATTTATTTAATTTTAAAGAGATTCGTTATTTTGACATTAAGGGTAAATTGACAGGTTTAAAGTCACGCGCATTGACAAGTCCGTGTGGAAAAATTCGCATCCCTATTAATGAGTCGTCTGACGACAAAAGCCAAATTGCAGAGTATTTGGCCGTTCATAATGGCGAAGGTATTCAGCATATCGCATTAGGTAGTGATGATATTTATCAAACGGTTGAGTCGCTTCGAGCTGATGGCATGAGCTTTATGTCAACGCCAGATTCATATTTTGATGGTATTGATAAGCGCTTGCCTTATCATGGTGAAGACCTCGCCCGTTTGAAGAAAAATCAAATATTGATTGACGGTGAGGCGATTGACAAAGTGGGCGACGAGGATAAATTACTGCAAATTTTTACCGACACTGTAATTGGTCCATTGTTCTTTGAAATTATTCAAAGAAAAGGTAATGAGGGCTTTGGTGAAGGCAACTTCCAGGCTCTGTTTGATTCAATCGAGCAAGACCAAAAAGAACGCGGCGTCAT
>JBBWVR010000075.1:0-1623 GCA_050256315.1 Gammaproteobacteria bacterium
TCAGCCCCTATCAGCGACAAGTAACGACTCGATTTGAATTAAAATATCGCTATGGAGAAACTCAAAATTATAATACCCGAACGCATGACAGGCGAGCGCATCGACGCTGCTATTGCACGAATGTTGCCAGAGTATTCCCGCTCGAAAATCACGACTTGGATAAAGGCGGGCGACGTGCTGATTAATCGGCAGAAATTTAAGCCAAAAGACAGGGCGAAGGGCGATGAGATTGTTGAAGTAACCCTTAAACAGAGTGAGAATATTCGTTGGATTGCTGAGGATATTCCACTTGAAGTGGTTTTTGAAGATGATGATATCATCATCATCAACAAGCCTGTTGGCCTGGTCACTCATCCTGGCGCAGGTAATTGGAAGGGCACATTGGCTAACGGCTTACTTTTCTACGATCCGGGGTTGCTTAAATTAGACAGAGCGGGCATTGTTCACCGTTTGGATAAAAACACCTCGGGTTTGATGGTGGTGGCGCGTAGTGAAAAAGCACAAAAAAACCTAGTTGAGCAACTGCAAACGCATACCGTGTCTCGTGAATATTCAGCAATAGTGTATGGTCATATGATTTCTGGTGGTTCGATTGACGAGCCGATTGGTCGTGACAGTAGAGACCGAATTAAACAAGCGGTTACCGAATCTGGCAAAGACGCGCTGACACATTACCGAGTAATAGACCGATTTGCTCACCACACGCACGTCAAGGCCATTTTGGAGACGGGCAGAACACACCAGATACGTGTGCACTTATCCCACATAGGTTATCCGTTGATTGGTGATCCGATGTATGGCGGGAAAATACGGTTTCCGAAAAAAGCCGATGAAGCTTTAAAGGGTGCCTTGAAAGATTTTAAACGTCAAGCACTACACGCTAAAAAACTGACGATTGTCCATCCTATTAGTGGTGAAACGATGTTTTGGAAGGCGCCTTTACCCGATGACATGATAGCCTTACTTGGCGTTTTGAGTGAGTTTGACGCTGAGTAATAGCGCATTGAATGATGTTTCCGGTAAACGTTAAATTTCTAAGCACGCCAAGATTTATTGAAAACGGTGCAAGTAATAACAACTATGGAAATTTTAACCTTGCCAATCATGTTGGCGATGAGCCAAGTGCTGTTTTGGCAAATCGTCAATTACTAATCAATCATTACGATCTACCTGCTGAGCCAAAATGGCTGGATCAATGCCATTCCAACATTTGTGTTAATGTTGGCTCACCTTATTCACTAAAAGCAGATGCCAGTATTAGTAAAACGCCTGGCGTGGTTTGTGCTGTATTGACAGCCGACTGTTTGCCTGTGTTTTTATGCAAGAAAGACGGCAGTGCTGTTGGCGTTATACACGCAGGATGGCGGGGATTGCTTGGCGGCGTGATTGAAGCAAGCATTGAGGCGCTGGATCCAAATAAGGGTGAAATATTAGCACATTTAGGCCCTGGAATTTCCCAAAACGCTTTTGAAGTGGGTGCAGAGGTGCGAGAGGCCTTTGTTGATAGTCATGCGGGTTATGCAAGTGCTTTCATTCGATGTAATAATAAATACATGTTTGACTTATATGCTGTCGCTCGAACTGCTCTTGTGGCTCACGGTGTCGAATCAATCACCGGCGGAA
>JBBWVR010000076.1:0-6822 GCA_050256315.1 Gammaproteobacteria bacterium
CACCTGCGCAAGAATATCTTGTGCGTCAGAAAGAATGTCAATTGGCTCGGCAATCAGATCAAACCCTTGGCCCTTATCAAGTCGCTTGGCCCAAAGCATAACTACTTTAGCGTTGTTCTTTTGAGCCAGCTTTGCCAGTAAGGTCATGGTATTGACGGGTTGATTAAAAAAAGGCGCCATGATGCCACCTTCGTCCCCCGGATCCTGATCTGGCAGAATGCCAATCAACTGGCCTTTTGCCATTGCCCGTTGCAGCTTAAGAACACCCGACTTGTCAGCGCTTGCCATGGTTAGGTTGCCCTGATTTCTGCGCTTGAATAAATACGCATTTTGTTTTGATCTGCTCAGTGGTTTATAGAGGAAAGTGAGCGCCCTCTCTCGTGCAATCACCCGCCCTGTTATTTCCCAACAGCCCATATGAGGTGTTAACAGGATTGTTTTTTTAGTGCCATCAAGGTGTTTTTTGCCAATAAAACGACGGATATATTTTGCATTGTCGTTAAAACTCTTATTCCACACCAAACCGGATTCTGAAAGCCCCTTACCTGTTTCAATCAGTGATTTCTTAACCAGGGCATCGCGTTCTTGCTGAGATAATTCTGGAAAGCAGAGCGCTATATTTTGAATCGTCACCCGCTTGGCATCGGAGCCAAAACGATACAGAAACCTTCCAATTGTTGCACCAAGAAGGTGATTCATTCTAAGCGGCAATATTGAACAAAAAAACAAAAAGAACCTAATCATTTCACCATTCCATAAAACCACTGCTTTTGGCGTTTTTTTGGTTTTGGAGTCAAGATCACTCATCAGACTCAAAGTGCAATGAGATTCATTGCTAAACGACAGTTTCACAAACACCTCTTTCATCAATTGGTCTCGCGTAATTGTAAACTTAAGCGCCGCACCTGAAGCCGATTTATTAATGAGCGACACAAGACTCTTGTGCGCCACCTTAACATCATTAATAGCAATTATCACATCGCCAACAAAAAGTCCGGCTGCCTGTGCACAACTGTCATCTAGAACTTGGGTTATTTTGGCTGAGCCATTGTCATTGGTCACTCTCACTCCAAAAGCAACCAAATCTTTTGCGTTAATACCGAATTGGCAGTCAACACCAACATAACTAAATGCTTCTTGCAGCGGCAATTCGCTTACACCGTAAAGATATTTTTCGAAAAAACCATCAAAAGATTGTTGGGTGAGTTTGTTTACAATATTCGCTATATCGTCATCCTCAAGACCGGAGTCGGAATAATGAGTGTACGCATAGCGCAACACGTCGTCAAGTGTGACTATGTCGTTCGTTGTTTTGCGTATTTCCACGTCAAGCACGAAGGCAAGCAATGCACCCTTACCGTAGTAACTAACAATCGAATTTGGTGCGTTTTCATCTTGCTGATAAAACTTCGTCCAAGCATCAAAGCTAGATTCGGCAATAGATTGCTTTAAACGCCCGCAACCACTATAAACCCTGGTCACCGTTTTGGCAAATAAGTTCAGGTACGAATTGGGTGACAATATCTCAACTCTTAATAAAGCCAACTCATCATAATACGAGGTAAAGCCCTCAAAAATCCACAGCTGTTCTGTATAAGTCTCTTGATCAAGATCTGGCTTTAAGAAAACCGAAGGTCTTAATTTCTTCACCCACCAGGCGTGAAAATACTCATGACAGCAAAGTGATATAAAGCGGGTGTAATTTGAAGTAGGCTCTTCAATGTGCGAATCTTGTAGATCTTCTCTTGAGCATATCAAACTGGTGGAATCAGCGTGCTCCAGTCCACCAAAGCCTTTCGTCATCACAAGAGCAAGGAACAGATAACGATCAAAAGGAGTGGTATTTTCAAAAAAATCAACATGGTGTTGACAGATAAGCTCAAGGTCAGCAGCCAATCGCTCAATGTCGGTATTATGCTCACCGGTCAGCACCATTTGATGAGGAATGCCAGAAATTGAAAAATCAAACGACTGATAATCCGCCATTTCCACTGGATGGTCAATAAGTTGATTGTAATTAGGTGCTAGAAAAGTTGAGTGTGTTTTGGATTCGTTCAGTTTTTCAAGCGTCGTAGCTATTTTCCAATGGCCCTTGGTTTGAGATTTTGGCGGTTGATAGACCTCTATCTCACATGGCTCGTTTTCAAAGCCATGTGCTTTTAGGAAGACACTGCTGCCATTAAAAAAAGCTCTTTCATCACTAAGGTAGGCACTCCTCACCGATAAGTCGAAGGCGTAAACCTCATACTCAATCAACAAAGTTCCGCTGCACGCTTCGCACTGCCAATGATTTTTATCTAGCTTTTTTACTTTAACACTCTTACCATCATTTGATGCGGACAGAGAAATAATGTGCTTGGCAAAATTACGCACAAGATAACTGCCGGGTATCCAATTAGCAAGAGAAAGTATTTGACCAGAATCTTGGGGCTCTTGAATCTCTAACTGTAATCGAAAAATGTGCGCAAAAGGCCTTTCTGGATAGAGTTTATAGTGGAGCATTTCTACAGTAATTGATCGATTGCGGAGCGGTATTCGACAACAGATTTTTGATAATTTGCAGCAATTTGGGCGTAAGCGAAGCTCGTCATATTAAGTGCTTTTTCAGCACCAATCAGCCAGCTTTTTTGGCCTCTTGCATTGTCGTATCTCAATTCTTCTTCATGCAATTTATCCTCGGCAATTTGTTTTTGTCCTAGACTCGCCTGCATCATCTGACTCAGAAGATCCACCTGTGAAGCAAGGGTGCCAATCTGTTGCTTAGTATTCATCTCCACTTCGCGCTGTCGTGCATTTAACCGCGCAAGAGAAATACTAGAGCGCTGCAAATCAAGAGTGGCTTTATTTTGACCCAGCGGATACGAAACATCAACACCCACACGCCAAGATTGATCTTGATTGGAAAAACCATCCAAGTAGCTAACGGCCTCACCTTGAGTGCTAAGCCCAATGCTTAAGCTAATAGAGGGTAATAGTTTATTCTCTAGGCTTTGGCGCTGGCGAAGTAATTTTTGCCTCTCTAGCTGTATTTGCTGCATTAATCTTAGCTGCGGTAAAACAACCTCAAGGTCAATTCGAGCAATATCATACTGTTGATAAAGGTCAAACTCTATGACCATTGCAATTGGCTGAATATTGATCTGCGCTGCAAGTTCTTGCCTTAACAAAGACAACTCTTGTTGGGCTTGCAGCCATTGTTGCTCTGCTCGTAATTTTGCATCCAGCTCGCCCAACATTTCAGAACGCTCAACAAGTCCACTGTCCAGTTTGTTTTCAGCCAGCTCAAGTTGAGTTATGGTTAAGTTTAATTGTTGGCGGTATACGCTCTCTTTTTCCTGAGCCAATACTAAATCAATCAACCTTTTAATCTTTGATGCAACAAAACTCTCGGATTGCTCTGCACGATTTAGACCTTGGGTGGTGACTTCAAGAGCGGCTATATCAGCGCCCAATCGATCGTTAAGGCCGCCTTTGTTCTGCAATAACGGCTGGAAATAATCCACACCAATCGAATTAACACCGGAGACTGAGCCATCCCAATTATTGCGACTCCATGAGTGGTTTAAGCTTATATTTCCACCTGTTTGCTCGATATTCTTTCTGGCCGAAACTTCATAAGCAATCATATTTAAATCACTATACGGTCTAGAGGCAAGGTTATCACCAGAAGTATTACTATTGTTGACAGAGCCTCTAATGTTCCAATCTGTATAAGTGAATGCTGCTTGTTGATCAACCAAACTCGCCTCTTCTGAGAGAGACAATTGTAGGAAATAAGGATGCGTTTTAATCAGTACTGTAGTGTACTCATCAACCGATAGAGCGCTAGCTTCAGTAAAAAACACGATAAAACAAAGCGTTAATATTTTATTTTTAGCGTTGTGCATATTGCTTAATGACCTCGATGACCTCATATAGTTGCTTGCCTGTTGTGTCAACCTCCAAGTCCGACACTTCTCGATAATAAGCCTCTCTTGCGCTCAAAATATCACGAATCGTCTTTTCACGGTCAAGACTCTTCTCAAGTATGGGTCTGTTTTTAGATTTTGACGTTCTTTGCAGTAACTGCTCAATGGACGAGGCCAAATACACCACGATACCCGATTGTTGCAATAAAGCTCTGTTTTCAGACCTAAGGACAATACCGCCTCCGGTAGCAATAACAACACCAGTTTTTTGGCTAAGCTCAGAGAGCATTTGTGTCTCTCTATTTCTAAAACCCTTTTCGCCCTCAATGTCGAAAATATGCTCTATGCTAACACCCGTTTTATCGATTATTTCGTGATCAGAATCAAAAAAATCGCAGCCAAGTTCGTCGGCTAAACGACGGCCAACGGTTGTCTTTCCAGAGCCCATCGGTCCAACTAATACGATATTTTCTAACATTTTGGCCATTTGCTGTTTGCCAATTACTTTTCTAGTTCATAGCTGGCACCGCAATACGGACAGCTTGTTTTTCCTTGCTCGTCAAATGAAAGAAATACTTTTGGGTGCATACTCCACTTTTGCGATTCTTTGGGCGGACAGTGAAAGGGTAAATCTTTCTTGGCAACCAAGCTAAAACTTTTATGTTTGGTTTGGCTGTCACCCATTAACATCTCCCTTTGGCAATCCAGCTTTCATGCTGAGCACTTCTACCGGCAACGCAGTCAAAATATAGAGATTGCAATTGTTCGGTAATCGGGCCACGAGTGCCGCTACCAATTGTATGCTCATCAAGTCCTCTGATTGGCGTTACTTCGGCCGCAGTACCCGTAAAGAACGCCTCATCCGCACTGCTAACGTCTTCACAAGTTAACTGTTTTTCAATGACTTTATAGCCCAACTCATTTGCTAGAGTTATAATGGTTCTTCTTGTAATTCCGGGCAAGGCTGAGGTTAAATCCGGAGTGTAAATCACACCATCACGAATAATAAAGATATTCTCACCACTGCCTTCAGAAACAAAACCGTCAATATCCAGCATCAACGCCTCATCAAAGCCTTTGTTAAGGGCCTCTTGCAAGGCCATCATCGAATTAACGTAATTACCATTGGTTTTCGCCTTGGACATCGCTGGATTACCATGGTGACGAATAAACGAAGAAGTGCAAATACGAATACCATTATTAATATTTTCTTCACCTAAATAAGCGCCCCACTCCCAAGCTGCAATCATCACGTGAACTTTTAGGTTGTCAGCCCTAAGACCCATACCTTCAGAGCCGTAAAAACACATTGGACGCAAATAGGCTGATTTCAAATTATTCTTAGTGACAACTTCGCGCTGGGCTTTATTAAGCGTCTCTCTGTCAAATGGGATAGTCATGCCAAGAATTTCTGCCGAATTAAACCAACGATCAGTATGCTCTTCTAATTTAAATATTGCCGGACCACGGTCAGTTTCGTACGCTCTAACCCCCTCAAATGCACCCATACCATAATGCAGGGTATGCGTTAATACGTGTATTTTTGCTTCACGCCAGTCGACCCATTCGCCGTCCATCCAGATGAAGCCATCTCTATCTACCATTGAGCTCATAAAAATCCTAATTTCTGTAAAAATATGGCTGCGTTAATAAGCTCGCAGCCAATAATAATCCATGTTTGTTTAACTCACATTGATAAAAGGATTATACCTATATCGAGTTTTTATTCATCAAATATAACACCATTCTAAAAGGGTTACAATCAAGCGATTATCTACAAACACGTAGCAAAGATAGATTGTCAATCACGGCTGACTCTGGCGCTATTAGGCTGTAAAATACTTAGGATTCGTTGTGATTTGTTAAAGACATGGAATTTAATTTATTTACCTTCATTTTTCTCTTGATCGTCCTCGCCTCGGTTGTCGTCCTACTTTGGCTCAACTTTAGACAAGATCGCGCCATCAAAGCAATGTTCAATGAGGTGCCAGAGGGCTTTGCAGGCTCTATCCCTCTTGAAGATCATCAAAACGCAGGTCGATACACGCAAGCCAAATTAGTGGTGAGTCACTTTGAAGTTATTGCCTCGACGGCTGTTCTTCTATTCTGGACCATAGGTGGAGGAATAAACCAACTTGATTTGTTTTGGCGCAACATTGTCACCGACTCCCCTTTGGTGCAAGGCTCTGCCTTTATATTAAGCATTGTGCTGATCGCCAGTCTGATTGATTTACCATTCAGCTTTTATCGAAACTTTGTCCTCGAACAGAAGTTTGGCTTTAATCGGATGTCGCTCCTCACATTTACAGGCGACCTATTCAAAGAATTACTGCTAACCTTTATTGTTGGCATCCCACTTATCTTTGGTATTCTTTACTTAATGGACGTTATGGGTAACGCTTGGTGGGTTTATGTGTGGCTAACATTGGTCATTTTTAGCCTCACCATGATGTGGGTTTATCCGACCTTCATCGCACCTATTTTTAACAAATTTAAACCATTAGAAAACGACACCCTTAATGATCGAATAGACGATCTCTTGCAGAGAACCGGCTTTAAAAATGATGGTATCTTTGTTATGGATGGCTCCAAAAGATCTTCTCATGGTAACGCCTATTTCACCGGTCTTGGCAAAAACAAAAGAATTGTATTCTTTGATACACTACTTAACGGCATGGAGGATCGAGAAGTGGAAGCTATTCTTGCGCATGAATTAGGCCATTTCCATCACAAACACATCCGCCAGCGCATGATTAGTTCTTTTGTTTTTAGCTTAATCAGTCTCGCCTTACTTGGCTACCTAATTGAACAGAGTTGGTTTTTCTTTGGTCTTGGTATTTCCATTCCATCCAGCCATACAGCACTCGTTATTTTTAGCCTAATTTTGCCGGTATTCAGCTTTTTTATCACTCCG
>JBBWVR010000077.1:0-3629 GCA_050256315.1 Gammaproteobacteria bacterium
AAACGGCTTTTGGTGCGCAATGAATAATTAGAAAAACTCTTATTAATCAATGCCGACGAGAGACTAATCGGCGTGTCCAGTGCAATATATTAACGACATCCATTCGCTGCATCAATCCTAAGAAGGTCGCCAAGGGTGTGGAGGGTTTAGCAACAGTTGCATTGGGAAGGATATTGATACTGGCTAAAACTAGCGCCTCCACACTTCAGCTCGATAATCACTAGGAGCACTTTGATAGTGTTTTTTATAGGATCTTGAGAACGCAGAAAGACTGTTAAAGCCTGTTCGAATGGCAATTTCCTGCATCGACAACAAAGTATCGGTCACGTATTTTCGTGCGCGCTGGAGTCTGAGACGCTGGTAATAAGCGCCAGGCGAGCATTGCAAATGCTGCTGAAATAACTTCTCTAGTCGCCGACTTGACATCATCAATTGCTCGGCCACATTAACTATTGATACAGGCTCATCAATATGAACCTCCATAATGCGAATCGCTTTGGTTACTCGAGGTTCAAAATCATTCAACAACCCCAGTGAAACGAGGGGCTGTGCATCGGTGGAGAAATGTGTTTCATCATAAACAAAAACACTGGCCACCTCAAGGGCAAGAGGGTAGCCTAGACGTGCTCGAATGAGATGCAACATAAAATCAAACGTAGGCGAAGCGCCGCCAATGGTAAAGATCGACTGATCAACAACAAAACGATCTGGCTGCACATTGGATTTGCGGAAACTGCTAGAAAAATCCTCCAAATCTTCCCAATGTGTCGTGACATTTTTGCCTTCTAAAAGCCCAGCTTTGCCCAAAATCCATGCGCCACTATCTGCCCCTCCTAGCGCATGAAAACGAGGTGCAATCCTTCGAATCAACGCAATTTCATCGGTATTGATATAGCTATACTGGTTAAACCCAGAGACAATAAAAAGAACATCGCCCTCAGTGTCAACATTCAGAGCCTCGTCAGGAGTGATTTGTATGCCGCACGTGCAATTAACAGGTTTTCCGTGCGTGGTCACAATACGCCACGTAAAGCACTGGCGCCCTGATAAACGGTTGGCAGCACGCATTGGATCAATAACAGAAGCCAGCACCATCATTGACGACTCTGGCAGCAAAAGCACCGTTAAGTTAAGCGTGTCTTCTGAATGTGAATAAATATTAATTTCGCAATATGTAGAATTTATGACGTATAAAGTATAGCATGGTGGCAGTCGAGCAGTAACATACTCGCCAATAGTGCTGTGAAATCCCTCATATAAGCACACCCTAACGAATGGAGAAACAAACATGACAGGCCTACAATCTTCAAGAGAAATCTTTATTACTTGCGCTGTTACAGGTGCAGGGGACACGATAGGACGTTCAGACAAAATTCCTATCACCCCTCAAGAAATTGCAGACTCGTGCATTGCATCGGCAAAAGCCGGCGCAGCCATTGTTCACATTCATGTCCGCGATCCTAAAACAGGCGCAGCCGCGAGACATCCTGACCTTTATGAAGAAGTCATGAATATCATTCGTGAATCAAAAGTTGATATGGTGCTTAACTTTACCGCCGGTATGGGTGGCGACATGGTGTTTGGTTCTGCCGAAAAACCGCTACCTCTAAACGATGAAGGTACGGATATGGCCGGTGCAACCGAGCGACTTGCGCATGTGCGAAACTTATTGCCGGAAATATGTACGATTGATTGCGGCACAATGAACTTCGGCGAAGGCGACTATGTCATGACCAATACGCCCGCCATTCTTCGAGAGATGTCAAAACAAGTTCAAGCCTTGGGTGTACGGCCTGAAATCGAATGCTTTGATACCGGTCACTTGCAACTTGCAATGTGGCTAAAAGAAAATGGCTGGATCGACGATCCAGTGATGATTCAATTGTGCATGGGCATTCCTTGGGGTGCACCAGACGACCTCCATACAATGATGGCGATGATTTCAAACGTTCCTGATGATTGGACATTCTCAGCATTTTCTATTGGGCGCAACCAATTGCCATACGTGGCGATGGCTATTTTGGCTGGCGGCAATGTTCGAGTGGGTCTAGAAGACAACATTTATCTTAAAAAAGGTGTCCTAGCCACAAACGAAGATTTGGTAGAAAGGGCAGTAATAATTGCCGAAGGCATGGGTGTCAAAGTGCTCGGTCCTGAAGAAGTGCGGGAGAGAATGCAACTACAAAAACGCTGGGGATAGGATGAAATCGATTAAAACTGCTGCTGTTATTGGCGCTGGCGTCATTGGTGCCGGCTGGATTGCGCGCTTATTGCTTAATGGTATTGATGTCAATGTCTTTGACCCATCGCCTGACGCCCCAGAAAATACCAATAAAGTCATTAAGAACGCTGCAAGAGCCTACGCCAATTTACATACTGTTCAGCTGCCAAAAAAAGGCCAACTAAGCTTTAAAGATAGCGTTGCTGGGGCAGCAAAAGATGCTGAAATCGTCATTGAAGCTGTGCCTGAGCGACTAGACATGAAACAAGCTGTCTATAATGAAATCGAACTCAGTGCGTCAATAAACACAATCATTGCCTCTTCCACCTCGGGAATTTTGCCAACCGATTTACAGGCAGAGCTAAACAATCCTGAGCGTCTTATGGTCGCCCATCCATTTAATCCCGTTTATTTGTTGCCACTTGTAGAAATGGTTGGTGGCGAGAAAACCAGCACGATAGTGATTGAGAAAGCCATCGATATCTTTGAATCAATTGGCATGTTCCCGCTGCATATTAAAAAAGAAATTCCCGCTTTTATTGCCGATCGACTACTGGAATCGGTTTGGCGTGAAGCGTTGTGGCTAGTGAATGATGGCATTGCCACCACTGAAGAAATTGATGATGCCATTCGTTATGGTTTTGGCCTGCGTTGGGCGCAAATGGGCTTGTTTGAAACCTACCGCTTAGCGGGTGGCGAGGCTGGCATGCGCCACTTCATTTCACAATTCGGGCCTTGTCTTGAGTGGCCATGGACCCACCTGACGGATGTGCCTGAGTTTACTGAAGAACTGGTCGATAAAGTCTCCAATCAGTCAGACGAACAATCCGGCATGCACTCAATTCGCGCTTTAGAACAAAAGCGAGACGACAATCTGGTCGATATCCTAAAAGTATTGAAAGACAATCGTTGGGGCGCCGGCAATACACTGCAAGCGTTTGAAGATCAGCTGGAAAAAAATGCTGAAGAAATCAACTTCGAGTCCTTGGACCTTAGTCAACCGCTTCAAACCTATACAGCGACAATCCCGCAAAAATGGTCTGACTATAACGGCCACATGAATGAAACGCATTACCTCGAATGCTTTTCAAATGCGGCTGATAAAATTATGGCTATTGTGGGCGTGGATACAGCCTATATCGCCAAAGGAAATTCATTCTTTACCGTAGAAACACACATCAGACACCTAGACGAAGTGCTTGTAGGCGAGGGTGTAAGCGTCTCAACTCAGGTAATATCTGGTGGTGGCAAAAAATTCCATGTCTTCCATTTCTTATACCACCAAGATGGCCGGCTACTGGCTACTGGCGAGCAGATGCTTATTCATGTGAACCTTGAATCAAGAGCAGCAAGCAATCCAAACGAACTGGTCAGTGAGAGAATTGCCGCCATCAGCTCGGCGCATCAA
>JBBWVR010000078.1:0-7524 GCA_050256315.1 Gammaproteobacteria bacterium
GGAGCTCTGTCATTAAAAACTCACGATTTTTAATTGGGACTCTATTGGACAAATTTCACCAATTTCAGCGAACGATAATTGTTGTTGTTCAAGTATTTCTCTTACCACACTCTTCGCGCTTTGAGAGACGGTAACAAGCAACCCTCCACTGGTTTGTGGGTCGCAAATAATGGCTTTTTGTATTTCTCCAAGCTTGTCCAATTGATGTCCATAACTTTGAAAATTGCGCTCGCTACCTCCAGGAATACAACCCAGGTCGAGGTAGTGTTCAATATTGTCGAGTAGTGGAATTGTGGAAAATGTTAATTTAGCACTAACTTGACTTGCTAGACAAACCTCCACCAAGTGCCCTCCTAGGCCAAAACCAGTAACATCGGTAATCGCATTAACACCTTCGATTTTTGCAATCTCACTACCGACGCTGTTGAGTTGCGTCATTTGCGCAATGGCATTTTGATGATCGTCAGCACTGACTTTCTTCATTTTTTGCGCTGTCGATAAAATCCCCACACCAAGCGGCTTAGTGATGAAAATCGCATCCCCCACCAGGGCATCGGAATTCCTTTTTAAATGCTTAAGGTCAACCTTTCCAGACACTGATAAACCAAAAATCGGCTCCGGTGAATCAATACTGTGACCGCCAGCAAGCGCTATGCCAGCCTCAGCACAAATTGAACGTCCGCCTTCTATCACTTCAGCAGCAACGTGCGCAGGCAGTTTATTAATCGGCCATCCGAAAATGTCGATTGCCATCAACGGTTGGCCGCCCATCGCATAAATATCACTGATGGCATTACAACCTGCAATTCTGCCAAATGTAAATGGATCATCAACAATGGGCATAAAGAAGTCGGTTGTACTGATGAGCGCTTCACCATTGCCCAAATCATAAACGGCGGCATCGTCTTTTGACTCATTGCCCACCAGTAAATTGGCATCAACAAAATCAGTTCGACTGCCACTGAGTATTTCATCAAGCAGCTTTGGCGATATTTTGCAGCCACAGCCAGCACCATGACTGTACTCGGTCAAACGAATTTGTGCGCTGTTATTCATTTTAAAGTTAAATGCTTCGACTAATTGAGGCTTGCGTAAGCCGATTCAAGTTGCTGGTAAAGATCGCTGGGCGAGATACCAGGGTTATCATCCATAATATTAAAAGCAACAACATTGTCCTCGACCGAGCCCCAAATCTTAATGTAGCTGCCGTCTTTATAGCCATTTTTCTGTCTAAATGTGTTTAGTTGGTTTTTGACAACGTAGCGCTTGTAAAGTTCCCTTGTATCCATGCCAATACGCGACAAGGCAATAAAAAACAAATCGATTGTTTCGCGAATAGCGTTGTCGTTATCTTCAATTTTTGCTTGCGCCGACAGAGCTAAAATTCTCTCAAGGGTTTGCAGCAATATCTCTGGATTCAAATCTTCAATGGCGTCAATTTCTTCGTATTGATTGGCGTAAGATTGGTCGTTGACTCGAATGGCTTCCGACATAATAAAATGCCAAATATCCACCAACTCAACTTTAATATTAGCCCAATCAGGTTCAACGTTGATATTTTTCCAATGTTTCCAGTTAAAGGAATCAATCGCTTCAGCCGCTTCCATATAGATACAGCGATACCATGAAATTTGACGGTTTTCTTTGGTAAGCCCTTCAACCCACATTTCGCCATTGGTGTGGTTGTTTAATTCATTTTGAAGTTTGAACATTTGTTCAATGAGAATCATTCTATATTGCCTTTAATTGAGAGATTTTTGAAATGCAATTAATTATAGTCGATTCAAAAAACTGACGGAGAAAAAGCTATTTTTCGCTTGCTAATATTTTGCAACAGAGCCATCAATTTCACTGGACCATGCGTCAATACCGCCTTGTAAATTAATTAGGTTTTCATAGCCCTGGGATTGCAGAAAATGAATGACACGTAGAGAGCGAACGCCGTGATGGCAATAGATAGCCAAGTGCGCGTCTTTGTCTAACTGAGCATAAGTTTCAGCAATAGTGCTCATTGGCATCAGTTGGGCACTTTCTATTTTGCACAACTCAAACTCCCAGTCTTCTCGGACATCAATCAGAATGGTATTGGCATTATTTAGGGATGCCTTAAAAGCTTCGGGTGGTAAATCTTGAATCATGATTACTTAGTTATTTTTGTCTTCAATTTTACATCAATTTAGCTTACTTAAAACAAAGGGGTAAAATGCCCGAATATGAGCCATGCAAAAGAAAATATATCGCATTTTCCTTGTGATTATGTGGTCAAAATAGAAGGTAGAAATAGACGTGAATTTGAGCCTAAGGTGTGTGAAATTATCGCACAACACGCTGGCAAACTTGATGCCCATCAAATTACATCAAAACATAAAAGCAAAATGACATCACTAACAATCCGTATTATGGCAACCAGTAGAGCGCAAATTAACGCCATTAATAAAGACTTGGTAAACTGTTCGTTGGTTGACTTTATTCTATGAGCAACTCCAACGAAGAAATATTTAATTTCCCCTGCGATTTTCCGATTAAAATTTTTGGCAAAAAAACGCTAGACTTTAGACGAATTGTGTGTGATATCATTGAGCCACACGCAGGTCAATTACACGACAACCAGATAACAGAAAAAGTCAGCTCAAAAGGCTCTTATGTTTCTCTAACAGTTAGAATCATCGCCACAAGTAGGGCGCAATTAGATGTCATTAATGAAGAGTTGCAAAAATGCCCTGACGTAGCCTATCTATTGTAACTAATGTGATTAAAGTTTGCGACAAGGGAGTTCAAGACTACGAAATTTGCTGGCGCTCCATGGTGTCTTTTACTGAGAGCAGAGACGAAAATACCCCGGACGAACTCTGGGTTGTGGAGCACAACCCTGTACTCACTCAAGGACTTTCCGGTAAGGCAGAGCACCTGTTATCAACAACCAATATTCCTATTGTTCACTCCGATCGTGGCGGCCAAATTACTTATCATGGCCCAGGTCAGCTTGTTGTTTATTGCTTAATTGACATCAAAAGGTTGGGTATTGGGGTTAAAAAAATGGTTTCTATTATTGAGCAGTCGATTATAGATCTGCTGCTGGATTATAAAATTCAGGCCAAAAGAAAATCAGGAGCGCCCGGCGTCTATGTCGATGGTGACAAAATTGCCGCGCTTGGGCTCAAAATTAAAAAAGGCAGAACTTACCACGGCCTTAGTCTTAATATTGATATGGATCTTGAGCCATTCAAGCTCATCAATCCTTGCGGGTATGCCAATTTAAAAGTGACACAAATGCAGGATTTGGCGGATAATACGCTTTTTTTTAATACCATTAAACAACAACTTACTAGGTACTTAATTAACCATGTTACAAGACGTTGAAATCAAAGCCCTTAAAGGGGAGTCAAAAATCCAAAGACTGAGAATCAAGCCAGACGCCAGTCGTATACCACTTAGAAAGCCAAGCTGGATTAGAATCAAACACAGCAATTCTCAAAAAGTCAGCCAACTTAAACAAACGCTTAGAAAGCAAGAGTTATTTACTGTTTGTGAAGAAGCACAATGTCCAAATCTAAACGAATGCTTCACCCACGGTACGGCAACCTTTATGATCATGGGTCAGATCTGCACAAGACGATGCCCTTTTTGTGACGTTGCCCATGGCAAACCAAAACCCCTTGACACTGATGAGCCTCGTCACCTAGCGGACACCATTGCCAAAATGGCGCTTAAGTATGTTGTTATCACCTCAGTGGACCGTGACGATTTAAGAGATGGTGGTGCTACACATTTTAAAAATTGTATTGACGCCATTAGAACTCAAACACCTTCAGTGAAAATTGAAATATTGACTCCAGATTTTAGGGGAAGAATGGATAAGGCACTCGATATATTCACCGACTGCCCTCCCGATGTCTTTAATCACAATTTGGAAACCGTGCCCTTTCTTTACCCTCAGGTTAGGCCGGGTGCAGACTATCAACACTCGCTAGAGCTACTAAAAACTTTCAAGCAGCAACACCCGCAAGTGACAACAAAATCGGGGTTAATGTTGGGCGTTGGTGAAACCAAAAAACAAGTGCTGGACGTGCTCAGAGATTTACGTCAACACCAGGTTGATATGCTTACTTTGGGTCAGTACTTGCAACCCAGCAGGCATCACCTTGCAGTTGAGGAGTATGTCCATCCAGATCAATTCGCAGAATACAAAGAGTTGGCATTAGAAATGGGCTTCTCTCAAGTGGCGAGTGGGCCAATGGTTAGATCCTCATATCACGCAGATTTACAAGCTCAGGGAGAGCTGGTTAGTTAAAATAGTAAGGCGTGTAGACCGGATAATAGACTGGGTAATATATCGGTACCGGATAATAGATTACAATTGGGTAGTAATTAGCAAAGCCACGGTTCATTGCCAGTTGCCCATAAGATTGCGCCCAAGCTGCGATGGGATCTATACTAATACTAGGACTCTTGAAAGCAACCACCTTCTCGACTTCTCTTGGTGTTACCGGCTTTTCAACCTTGATAGCAAACGGATCTCTGTTTCCTTGAACACTAAAGTCTAAGAATTGAACATTGCCTGTTTGAATTATTTCTTGGGACCAATTGGCTTGGGCCGTGATGCTGAAAGCAAGGAAGAATAAGGCAACTATTAACGATCGCTTGCTTGGCATCATAGTCTACTCTTGTCTTCTTTCTTCAAAAAAACACTGGTGTCAATTTTGCTTGACTTTTGACTTACGGATCCTTGGGATTTGTTCATTTGGCGATCATTATCCGATACGTAATCATTCGCTTCCTCAACAACATAGTCTTTTGCTTCTGTGCCAATCTGTGGCTTATCTATTCGAATGCTTTGCCAGGCCAACTCACCTGCACTGAGCGTACCTAATGGTACCACAATTAAATTAACAAAAACCACCACCATAATGCCAAACAGAAAGCTCACACCCATGCCGGCGAAAATTGGGTCATTCAAAACCAAAGCACCGATCGACAAAAACGAAATTAAATTGACCGTGTTGAGTCTTAATTGCGCCCTATTTGCGGCAATAACGGCATCAAATAATCCCATACCAGAGGCGTAATGTTTACTGGCATGATGCAGAGAGCACAAAGAGCCATGAATGGCTAACGCAGATAAAACAACAAAAGCCAATAAGGAGCTTGCACTGACGCTCACACCAAGCAACCAATGTGCTGGTACGATACCTATTAATAGAAGCGCAATTGGCGCTAAAATTACGCATGTGATGCGGAAACTACCATAACGCCAAAGAAGTAGCATGAAGATGGCAACAATGGAGGCAGCAAAAGCAATCGCATAGTTTTTCAGCGTCTCTTTTGTCTCAGCCCATATCCCAGACCAAGAAAGACTAATGTCATTAAAGCTGTCATTTGAATTCTGAAACACTTCATTGAGCATGGTATTATTATTAAGCAAGTCATCAATGCTATTTTCAATTGTGCTGAGCGCCGAAGAGGCTATTTCTGCACCTTTGATTTGAGTTGATAAGTACTCAACTTCTTTTAAGTTTTTATGAAAAATTAAATCATCATTTTTCGCATAAACAAAAGTACCAAGCTCGGACAAAGGAATCATTGACCCATGACTACTAGGTACTGGTAGTTGGGACAAATAACCCAATTGAGATCTTTTGCTAAGCGGGATACTCATAATAACATCAGTCGACTCAATTGCATTTTTCAGATACACGCTCGTCACCTTAGCGCTCGACATTGCCAGTAAAAGGCTTTGTTTGATGGACTCTTGACTGACGCCAAAGTAAGTCGCTTTTTCACGATCCACCTTAAAGTTAATAACGGGTTGTTCGTCACGGATAAAGTGATGAACGGTCTCTACCAGAGGATTTCTTGATATTAACTTTTTTAGACCTCTAGCTGCTTGCCTCCTGAGAATATCGTCTTCACTATAAACCTCGGCAACCAAACTTTGAGAAAGTGGTGCCGCCATCAACATATTGTTAACAAGCACTGTTGCACCAGCATTGTTTGCAATCGGTTGAATCAACTCTAGAGCCATTGTGACTATCTCTTCGCTTGTTTTGAAGCGTGCTGAGGATTCGGTTAAAAATAAGTGCAACTCCCCTCTGTCACTCGATTCAAGCAAAATGTTTCGCCAAACTTCGGTTTTATTAACGCTTGGAGAAATCGCTCCAGAGTACAAGTTAATGCTTTTAATTTCAGGTATTTGTTGTAATTTCAATGCCATTGCGCTCAGCACTGTTGCAGTTATTGGCAAAGCGCCACCATCAGGCATGCTGACAATTAAGCCAAATTCACTTGAATCGTCTGCGGACATCATGTTGATTGGAGCTTTTTGAGTTGCCAATAATATCAGTGAAAAAACAGTCGCAACAATCAGGGTGAACAGCAATAACCTACCGTACAACTTGGCGGGATAAAAATAACGCAACAACCAATCAGTAAACCTGTTTTGAAGTGAAAAACCACCTAAGTGATCAAGGTCAACCATCTTCAACGAAAAATATGGCAAAAAGTAAATTGAGGCAATAACACTGGAAACAATAAAAATAATGTTAATTGCCAACAACGGAAAAAAGTAGCCATTAACAACCGAATGATAATCAACAAGCAGCAACGGGGAAATAAGAAAAATAAAGACCATGGCAGAGATGGAAATCAATTTTCTAGAATCTTTGACCAGCTGTACTAGACCACCAATCGAGCGCTGGGAGCCGGGTTTTAATTCACTTCTTAATAACTGAGCAGTGATTAATCCCGAACAAAGAGCGATTGATATCATCAATCCTAAAATACTCACTCTAGAGAGTTCAAGCTCAATTATATTTGCAAAAGCTAGAGAAGCGGATAATGGTATCAATATCAAAAAGGAAAAAACCAGAAGTCGCTTAAAACCCAAAGTCAGCAAAATCGATAAAGCAATTAGCCCGATAAAAATAATGAATTTGGTAAGCCAGAATTGCGTCATGTTATTAGCCAATGACAGTGTGTTTCTTGTCAAGGCAATACCAAGTTGACTCGATGAATTTTCAGCTCTCAAAGAGGTAATTTGAGCATTAAGATGCTCATTGAGCGAGACTTCCTGGACGCCTGAGTCTTGATACAGGGCAATTGTCACCGCTTGAGAGCCAAGCGGCGTTACTTCTTTGGAATAATGACTTACCATTTGCGAAGTATCTTTGACGCCAAAACGAACACTCGCTACGTCACGCACAGTAACTGGAGTGCCATTTATTGTTGTTACAACAATATTGGCAATATCCTCAGTGCCACGAAAATAATCACCCGCATAAATATCTATTTGATTGCCATCGTATTCAATGTCACCCACATTGCTACTGCCATTCGCACTTCGAATGGCTTTGAGTACCATCATTAGGCTAATCTCAAAACTTGCCAACCGTGTGGGAGAGATATCGACATGAAATGCACTTTGTCTGCCACCGGTAACCACACCTCCGGAAACCCCTTCAAGCGCCTCAAAACTTGCCAAACTTTGCAGGGCAATAATTCTAAGTTGGGCGTCGTCTAGAGAATTGG
>JBBWVR010000079.1:0-2611 GCA_050256315.1 Gammaproteobacteria bacterium
CAACAATCTCATTATTCAGTTTTCGGCTTAATTGATGCAGCTCTTAAAGGGGATGCCGCCAAAGTTAATAAAGTATTTAACTCTTTATTGGACGAGGGAACGCCACCGATTGTGATGATTTCCTCGCTCTATCGTGAGATCAAAACACTATCAACAATGGCGGTTGAATTGCAGCACAATCATTCTATAGACTCGATACTGACAAAGCACCGTGTTTGGCAAAAAAGAAAACCTTTGGTTACAAGTGCATTGAAAACACACTCTTATCAGCACCTACAAAAACTAATCTTATTACTCGGGCGTATTGACCGCTCACTCAAAGGCATGGATAATCTTAATGTTTCTGATGAACTTAGAACCGTACTCATTACATTAGCTGGAAAAATTCAATGGACTCAATAGAAAAATTGATTGCAACACTAGGCAAAAAAGCAAGAAAAGCTTCAAAAACTTTGCGTAGTGCAAATACTGAACAGAAGAATTCCGCGCTTTTGCACATTGCAAGCAATATTCAAAAAAACAAAATCTCGCTTCTTATCGAAAATGAAAAAGACTTGGCACACGGAAAAGCACACGGTTTAGACGAGGCGCTATTAGATCGATTAATGCTGGACGATGAGCGCATTGCAGGCATTATTGAGAGCTTAGAGCAAATCGCTGCTTTACCTGATCCGGTTGGCGAAATCACCGACCTCAAATATCGCCCAAGCGGTATTCAGGTAGGCAAAATGCGTGTGCCAATTGGCGTGATGGGTATTATTTATGAGTCTCGTCCTAACGTTACTATCGACGCAGCAGCACTGTGTCTAAAATCTGGCAACGCTGTGATTTTGCGTGGCGGCTCGGAAGCCATCCATTCCAACTTGGCTTTATACGAGTGCGTGAAGAGTGGCTTGAGCGATGCGGGACTTGATTCAAATGCAGTGCAGTTGATTGACATCACCGATAGACAAGCGGTCTCAGAATTGGTCAAAGCCTATGAATATGTGGACGCTATCATTCCAAGAGGTGGAAAAGGGCTGATTAAAAATGTCACAGAGCATGCAAGAATGCCTGTGATTAAGCATCTTCATGGTGTGTGTCATACTTATTTGGACCGAGATGCCAATTCTCAAAAAGCAATACAAATTGCCTTTAATGGCAAAACACGACGTTATGGTGTTTGTAACGCCACTGAAACATTACTGGTTCACAAAGATTTGGCAGCAAACGTGCTTGAGCAACTGATTGATCTGTATGTCGAGAAAGGTGTGGAGCTGCGCGGCTGTGAAAAAACCCAGCAACGCTCAAACAAGGTAATCGCCGCTACTGAAGAAGACTGGAGCGAAGAATATCTGGCGCCTATTTTATCGATTCGCATTGTTGATTCTCTGGACGATGCAATTGCGCATATCGATCAGTACGGTTCGTCTCACACCGAGACGATTGTTAGTGAAAGTATTACTCGTTCGCGCAAATTCTTAACCGAAGTCGACTCGTCATCGGTAATGGTGAACGCCTCTACCGGCTTTGCAGATGGCTTTGAGTATGGCCTTGGCGCGGAGATTGGTATCAGCACAGACAAATTCCATGTACGTGGCCCAGTAGGCCTCGAAGGTCTTACTTCACAAAAATACATCGTCTTTGGCGACGGCCACACAAGAGCATGACAATTGAACAATCACTAGCGGTCTTCGAACGTGGTGCGGATGAGATTTTGCCGCTTGAAGATCTTAAGAAAAAACTCGCAAAAAACAAACCACTACGTATTAAAGCAGGCTTTGACCCTACTGCGCCTGACCTTCATTTGGGCCATACAGTACTGATCAACAAGCTTAGGCAATTACAAGACTTGGGTCATGAGATTATCTTCCTAATTGGTGATTTCACCGGCATGATTGGCGACCCAACAGGCAAAAATGCTACTCGCAAGCCACTCACCAAAGAGCAAGTACTGAATAACGCCAAAAGCTACCAAGAGCAAATTTTTAAAATCCTTGACAAAGACAAAACGCAAGTACGATTTAATTCAGAGTGGATGAGTGAAATGAACTCCGCCGATATGATCAGTCTAGCCTCAAAACTCACTGTAGCAAGAATGTTGGAGCGTGATGACTTCTCCAAGCGTTACAAATCGGGTCAGTCAATTTCCATTCATGAATTCCTTTACCCTTTAGTACAAGGTCATGATTCAGTGGCATTAGAGGCCGATCTTGAATTGGGCGGAACCGACCAAAAGTTCAACCTTTTGATGGGTAGAGAACTGCAAAAACAAGCCGGACAAGAGCCCCAAGTCATTCTCACCATGCCTATTTTAGAGGGCCTTGATGGTGTTCAAAAAATGAGCAAATCACTCGATAACTACATCGGTATCGATGATGCGCCGGATGATATGTTTGGCAAAATTATGTCGATATCAGACGACTTAATGTGGCGCTATCTTGAGCTCTTAAGCTTTGAATCGCTCGAGACAATTGCCGACTGGAAAGTGGAAGTCGAAAATGGTGAAAACCCAAGAAACATCAAATTCCGTCTTGCAGATGAAATTATTACCCGCTTTCATAACAAAGAAGCTGCAGAACAAGCGCAACAAAACTTTATCAATCGTTTTGCAAAAAACCAAATTCCGGAC
>JBBWVR010000080.1:0-7276 GCA_050256315.1 Gammaproteobacteria bacterium
CGAATATAGTGCCACTGTATAATTTCTCAATCAACAACATCTACAGCATCTACAACTTGAGGCTTATTTCCCTTTGGAATGTTTTGCCACACAATGATACATCGGGTCATCTAGAATGGTAAGCACTCTTAATGGTAAGCACAAAAGTTGCTAACGATGAAACGTTTTTCCTTTTAAAGCTTTTATCATTTTTTGCTTTTTAAGGGAAAGAAAGAGCGTTTTTTAGTTACGAAATAACGCTCTTTTTTATGAAATAACTGTGTATTAGATTTCAACTGATACACCTCCTTTATAGTTATTTCATGGCATTCACTACAGTGCGTCAAGTGTCGTTCTGTAGTGCATTTGTCTTCCAATAATTTATTTCAATGACATCCAGATTTAACTTGCAAAACACTTTCTTAAGAGTTTACTCACTTGCTATTTATTGGGTATTTATGCGGTTTTTCATATCGGACCCTGATTAAAATGTTGAATAGCCTTGTTATTGGCACATACTTTATTCTTTATTTATAGGTTAATTACAAAAAAATATCGTAAATATATTAGTTAATGGCAAATAATTATTAATTTCTTCTGTTATTTTTAAGCATTTATTGTCCTTATATTGGCGCAAAGCATTGTTCGGCAGTACTCGAAAACGTCGTATGATGTTTTTCGTTTTCTTTTTTGAGAAAGTTTACTTGGTTGACTTTTTTTCTTTTATTTGTATCCTACAAAGGGTGAAAAAGTGGCGTTATTTAGTTACGAAATAATGTCTTTTTAATCAAATTGCTAAGCGTGTGAAATGATAGTTTTAACACCTGCTCTTTATAGTGATTTCTGCCAATTCACCATGGTGCGACTCCTTTGCGCCATAGTGAATTGTCCTTATTGACTTGTTCCATAAAAGCCCCTCTTTATCTTATAATATTAATGCTACAAATAAAGATAAAATTAGTTTTATATAGTGATTATTAAGTTAAAAAAAGTTCAAACCTTAAACATTAGGCATAAAATATGTTCTTTAAATTTTGTCTGTCTACTGTAATTTTTGAAATTACAAAGAGATGGGAAAATCATTAAAAAGAATAACAATCACCTTGCTAAGGATTCTATGAGCTTCACTAATAACCGCACCATCCTCCTAAAGAAGATGATGGCTGTTGCTGGCCTAATTTGGTTTATCTACCTAATTTATCATTTATTTAGCGTACTGACTTTTCATTCTGGTGAGGCAGTTTTTACCGCTTTCTATACTTGGTTAAACAGCTCTTTGATTTATCCTGCTTTGTTGACTGTACTTGCTTCGACGATTGTCTTTCACATCTATGTCGCTGTAACACGTCAGCTAGCAAACAATAAAAGCTCAGGCGAGCGTTACAAAAAATCCTACCCTAAGACTGTTCCAAGAATTGTTGCATGGTCAGGTGCAGCGCTGGTATTTTTGTTTATTGTTATTCATAGTGTGCAAATGCTTTCTATTGACACATCAAACCTGTACCAGCAGATGGAGGAGATTTTCTCTGATCCATGGATGTGGGCCGTTTATGGTTTGGGTATGCTGGCGATTTCGGTGCACTTGCAACACGGTCTTTCGAATGTATTACAAACACTGGGTGTCTGTAGCAAGCAATATCAAAAGTTAGCTTGGTTCATTGTTATTATTATTATGGTGGGCTTTGCCTCTATTCCACTGAGCATTATCTTATGAGTAAATTGAATTCAAATACACCGACGGGTGATCTAGAAAAGCGCTGGGACAAACACCTTTTTGAGTTGTCCTTAATTGCTCCACAAAATCGAGCGAAGTACAATATTATTGTTATTGGCACAGGACTTGCCGGTGCCTCTTTGTGTGCTACTTTGGGTGAGTCTGGCTACAACGTACAATCGTTTTGTTTTAACGACAGCCCTCGCAGAGCGCACTCTATTGCTGCACAAGGTGGTATTAATGCCAGTAAGAATTACCAAAATGACGGCGATAGTACTCAGAGATTGTTTTACGACACAATGAAGGGTGGCGACTTTAGAGCGCGCGAGTCAAACGTTTATCGTCTTGCTCAACTGAGTGGTAATATTATTGATCAAGCTGTTTCTCAAGGTGTGCCTTTTGCAAGAGAATACAGCGGCTACTTGGCGAACCGTTCTTTTGGTGGTGCTCAAGTTTCACGTACATTCTATGCTCGTGGGCAAACGGGTCAACAACTTTTGCTAGGCGCTTATAGTGCAATGAGTAAAGAAATTGCGTCAGGCAAAGTCAGGCACCAGTCACGATCTGAAATGCTAGAAATCATCCTTGTTGACGGTAAGGCCCGCGGTATTGTTGTCCGCGACTTGGTTAGCGGTGAAATTTCGGCACATACGGCCGACTGCGTTGTGATGTGTACGGGTGGCTATAGTAATGCTTTCTACTTGTCTACCAATGCTAAAGGTTGTAACACTTCTGCTACATGGCGCGCACATAAAAAAGGTGCGTTTTATGCCAACCCAAGCTTTACTCAAATTCACCCAACGTGTATTCCGCCAACGGGTGAGAATCAATCCAAGTTGACTTTAATGAGTGAGTCTCTTCGCAACGATGGCCGTATTTGGGCGCCAAAAAATATTGAAGATTGCGCAAAAGATCCAAGAGAAATTGTTGAAGAAGATAGAGATTATTTCCTTGAGCGTATGTACCCAGCTTTTGCTAACTTAGTGCCTAGAGATGTCGCCTCAAGAGCGGTTAAGAGTATCTGTGACGAGGGTCGCGGTATTGGTACTGAAATTCACGGTGAGAAATTGGGTGTTTACCTAGACTTCTCATCAATTATCGAGCGCATTGGCGAAGATAAAGTAAGAGAAAAGTACGGTAATTTGTTTGATATGTATGAGCGCATTTCAGGTGAAAACCCATATCAATTACCAATGAAGATTTACCCAGCACCGCATTACACAATGGGCGGTCTTTGGGTTGATTACAACTTAATGACAACAATTGACGGTCTATTTGCGGCCGGCGAAGCTAACTATTCCGAGCACGGTGCAAACCGACTTGGCGCATCAGCATTGATGCAGGGCCTGGCGGATGGTTATTTTATTGCTCCAAGAACGGTTGCAAACTATCTTGCTAAAAACAAGCTTGAACCTGTAGGTCTTGATCACCCAGACGTGGTTCAAGCGATGGATGACGTCAAAGATCGCATCAATAAATTGATGAATGCACCAGAACCGAAAAATTCACCTGACTACTATCATAAGAAAGTCGGTCGAATTTTGTGGGCTGCTTGTGGCATGTCGCGTGAAAAAGAAAGTCTTAAAGTAGCAATTGAAGAAATTAAAGCACTTCAGGTTGATTTTTGGCAGCACGTCAAAGTGACGGGTGTCGATAAGGATATGAACCAAACGCTTGAGCGTGCTGGTAGAGTTGCTGATTTCATCGAGCTTGGACACTTAATGTGTCGTGACGCTCTTGAGCGTGAAGAATCGTGTGGCTGTCATGCTCGTATGGAGTATCTAGAGTCAGATGGTGAGGCTAAACGAGACGATGAAAATTTTGCTTATGTGGCTGCCTGGGAATACTCAGAAGACGGCGCTATATTAAATAAAGAGCAATTAGATTTTGAATTTGTCAAACCAAGTGTGAGGGATTACACATGAATTTTACACTCCATATTTGGCGCCAAAAAAACGCACAGAGCAAGGGTGATTTTCACACTTACCAGATTGACGATATCGATAGCGATACTTCATTTTTGGAAATGTTGGATCAGCTTAATGAGCAACTCATTGGCAAAGGTGAAGACTGTGTTGTGTTTGATTATGACTGCCGAGAAGGCATCTGTGGAGCTTGTTCACTAGTCATTAATGGTCATCCACACGGTGAGAAAAAAGCCACCACCACTTGTCAGCTGTACATGCGTGAATACGCTAACCAGAGTGAACTTTGGGTTGAGCCTTTCCGAGCTGACAGTTTTCCAGTTATTAAAGATGTGCTGACCAATCGTGATGCCTTTGATCGTATTATTCAAGCCGGCGGCTATGTCTCCACAAACACTGGATCTGCTCCAGATGCAAACTCACAATTAGTTAGAAAGGCTGATGCGGACGCTGCTTTTGATGCTGCAACTTGTATTGGTTGTGGCGCTTGTGTTGCTGTTTGTCCTAACGCGTCGGCCAGTCTTTTTGTTTCGGCTAAGATTGCTCACCTTGATCATTTGCCTCAAGGTAAAGTTCAGAGCGATACCCGTGCAACCAACATGGTTCGACAAATGGAATTAGAGGGTTTTGGTAGTTGTTCGAATCATCGTCATTGCGAGTCTGTTTGTCCCCAAGAAATTTCGATTGCGAATATCACAATCATGAATCGTTTACTCTAAGAGTATCACCCAGAAATCCATTGATTGACAATTTGCACTTAAGGCAGGCCATGCACTCTTTTTGAGTGCTTTTGGCTGTGTAATCAGGGCGCACAGCGCCCTGGTATCGTCAATTTGAGTCAGTTAATCGCTCAACCAATCAGTTTGTTGACCACTGTTGTTAGGCTGCGGATGACGCTAATTGATTGATTAAACAGAGCACTTTCCTCGTCGTTGAGCTCTAGCTCTATGATGCGCTCAATACCGTTTTCACCTAAAATCACAGGCACGCCAATCGCCAAATCACTCTCGCCGTACTCACCTTTAAGAAGGCTGATACAAGGTAGGAGTCGTTTTTTATTATGTACAATACTTTCGACCATAACTGTCACAGCAGCACCTGGTGCATCGTAGGCACTGGAGTTTCGTTTAAGGTTAATGATTTCTGCACCGCCATCACGAGTTCTTTGAATGATGTCCTCAATTACATCTGCATCCAACAATTGAGTAATTGGCACACCACCAATTGATGTGTATCTCGTGAGCGGCACCATGGTGTCGCCATGTCCGCCCAGTACAAGGTTTTGAATATCATTGATTGAAAGTCCACTTTCCATTGCAATAAAACTAGACATACGAAGTGAATCTAATACACCTGCTTGGCCAATAATTCGACTTCTGTCCCAGTTGGTTTTTTTGCAGGCGTAGTACGTGAGTGCATCAACAGGGTTGGTCACCATAATAACCAACGAGTCACCGGCATGTTCAATCACGCCATCCATAATGCCGTCAATAATTTTCAGATTGACTTTTAGAACATCACTGCGATCCATGCCAGGCTTTCTAGGTAAGCCAGCAGTAATGATGACGATATTAGAATCTTTGATAGCACTGATATCGCTGCTACCTCTAATCACTGTATCGAATTTAAATACCTTCGAGGTTTGTTGGATATCGAGAGCGACGCCCTGAGCGTACTGCTCGTCAAGGTCAATCAATACAATTTCGCCAGCAAGTTTTTTGGTTGCCATCATTTGCGCAGTGGTTTCACCTACTCTTCCTGCGCCTATTACACTTATTTTTTTAATCATATTGGACTATTTTCATGTAGTGAATAAATTTATACTGTTATATAGCTGTATTAACTACAGTGTTGTATAAAGATATATAATACCACGCTTGCTTTTAACCACTTTATAGTTTTAATTTATGTCACAAGAATTTCACGAAGAAGCTCTAGATTATCATCGCCGGGGAAGACCTGGAAAAATCATTGTTTCCTCGCATAAACCGATGAATACCCGTCAAGAATTAAGCTTGGCATATACGCCAGGTGTTGCAGCGCCAGTTAGAGAAATTGTAAAAAATCCAGAGACTGTTAACGAATATACAGCAAAGGGTAATTTAGTAGCAGTTATTACCGATGGTTCCGCGGTTCTTGGTTTGGGTAATGTTGGTCCGCTAGCGGCTAAGCCAGTAATGGAAGGTAAGGCAGTTTTGTTTAAACGCTTTGCAGACATTGATGTATTTAATATTGAGCTTGCTACGCAAGATGTTGATGAAATTGTCAACACCGTTATTAATATTGCTCCAACCTTTGGTGGTATTAATTTAGAAGACATATCTGCACCACGTTGTTTTGAAATTGAGCAACGCTTGATTGAGGCGCTGGATATCCCTGTTTTTCATGACGACCAGCACGGCACGGCCATTATCATTGCAGCAGGCTTGATTAATGCGCTTGAGATCCAAGGTAAAACCATAGAGACAGCTAAGCTTGTATGTTTGGGTGCGGGGTCTGCCGGTATTGCTACTTTGCATCTATTGTGCGAGATGGGTTTAAACAAGGACAATATTTTGCTAGTTGATCGCGCAGGTGTTATATCGACAAGTCTTGAAAATGTTGGTGATATTAAAGCTCACTTTGCCGTCGACACAGATAAGAAAACGCTTGCTGATGCAATGAATGGCGCTGATGTGTTTATTGGTGTTGCCTCTGCTAATTTGGTGACTCAAGAGATGGTGAAATCAATGGCAGACAAGCCAATCGTTTTCGCCCTCTCAAATCCTGATCCTGAAATTTCACCAGCCGATGCTCACGCGTGTAGAGATGATTTAATCATGGGAACTGGGCGTAGCGATTATCCAAACCAAGTTAATAACGTACTGGGTTTTCCATTTATTTTTAGAGGTGCTTTAGACGCTAAATCGAGAGAGATTAATGTGCCAATGAAAATTGCTGCAGTTCATGCACTAAGCAGCCTAGCAAAGCTCGAAGTACCACAAAGTGTTCTCGATATTTACAACGTTGAAAGCTTAGAATTCGGCAAGGATTACATCATTCCAAAGCCTTTTGATCCGAGACTGATTGATACCGTGCCAAAAGCAATTTTTAATGCCGCTGTTGCCAGTGGTGTATCGCGTCTAACTTAATCTTACAATAACTCTGAAAATGCGCCATTTTATGCTTGCTAAGCATAAATAGTTATGGGATAATGTCTGATTGTTTTTTGGAGGGGTTCCCGAGCGGCCAAAGGGAACAGACTGTAAATCTGTCGGCTCTGCCTTCGAAGGTTCGAATCCTTCCCCCTCCACCATAAAAACATGAGAATAGGAATTGCGGGTGTCGTATATTGGTATTACCTTAGCCTTCCAAGCTAATGAGACGGGTTCGATTCCCGTCACCCGCTCCATGTAGTTGGGGTTGTGCTCACCTAGCTCAGTTGGTAGAGCACTACCTTGGTAAGGTAGAGGTCGCCGGTTCGATTCCGGTGGTGAGCTCCATTAAATAATTAAAAAATGATTCAAGGGGATTAGAAATGTCAAAAGAAAAATTCGAAAGAACCAAACCGCATGTTAATGTGGGCACAATCGGTCACGTTGACCACGGTAAAACGACTCTAACTGCAGCAATCACTAAAGTGATGGCTGAACTTAACGGTAGTGAAGTAACAGACTTT
>JBBWVR010000081.1:0-6417 GCA_050256315.1 Gammaproteobacteria bacterium
AATAATATCCGGATGCGGAGAAAAGTGGTCAAACGCTAAGACTTCCCAGTTTGAAAAGGCGAGAATCGTTAATGAGCTGTTGTAAAAATTGAGTGCTTTTTGAATCTGCTCATAATGGCTAATGTCTCGAGCGACATAAAGCACAACACAATTGTTTTTTTGCGTGAATTCAATCAGTGCTAAGGCTTCAGCGCTACCGTAAAGTGAGCCCCAATGAAACGTTAACCCTGATGCAAACGCTTTGCAATCGTCAGGATACAGAACTCTCATAGAATATGAACATCTTCCTTTGACAACATCTTAATCAGCTGAATGGTTGGTAGTCCAATCAGAGAGTTAGGGTCGTTGCCTTCCATGCGTTCAAAAAGGGCAACACCCAACCCTTCAGACTTAAAGCTGCCAGCGCATTTCAACGTGTCTTCTTTATCAAGATAATTATTGATTTCTGAGTCAGTGAGCGACCTAAAGATCACTTTAAAAGTCTCAACATGGTTTTGTAGTACACCGGTTTCGGTGTTGAGCAGCGCAAGACTGGTGAGAAAAGTCACCGTATTTCCGGCGCTTTTTTGCAGTTGTAAAACGGCATTTTCACGCGTGTGAGGCTTGGTCAGTATTTCGTCATCAGCGCTATTGCCGCTTGTCAATGTCGCCACTTGATCAGAAGCAATAATTAAACCGCTGTGTGTTTTAGCTACCTCCCGAGCTTTTTCTGCCGATAAACGATAGACCAAATCGTGCGGTGTTTCCCCTGTGTGTCGGGACTCATCGATATCCGGCGATACGGTCGAAAAATCGATGTCAAGGCGCCCTAAAACTGCTTTTCTAAAGGGCGATGAGGAGGCAAGAATGAGCGACACGATAAGCTGAAAAATTGTAAAATAATCTAATATTTTACTTTATTCAGACAGGGCCCTATGCGCTTATCTATTATCGTTGCGATGGATGATAATCACTTGATTGGCAAAGACAATGGACTCCCTTGGCATCTTCCTGCCGATCTTGCTTTCTTTAAAAAAGTCACTACTGGTCATTCGATTGTTATGGGTAGAAAAACCTACGACTCTATTGGCAGGCCACTGCCAAATCGTCGCAATCTTGTTATCACCAGAAGCACAGATGTCAGTATTGAGGGCTGTGAAGTTTTTAACAGTATTGATAGCGCACTGCAATCAGCCAAAGAGGAGGAGGAGGTGCTAGTGATTGGTGGCGCTAATCTCTGCAAACAGGTGTTGAGTCAAGTGGATCGCTTATACATCACCCTGATTGAAGGCGTGTTCGAGGGCGATACGTATTTTCCAGACTACGATGAAGGTGATTGGAAAGAGATTAGCTGTGAGTCACACACGCCTGATGAGAAAAACCCTCATCATTATCATTTTAAAATTCTTGAGAGGAAATCATGAAAAAATTGATTGTATTGACTTTTGTTGCCTTTTATTTGTCAGGCTGCGTATTGACCAAACTGGTCACTGTACCAATGCGAGTGACGGGTTCAGTTATCTCGATAATACCTATTGTTGGCGGTCCGGTCGATAGCTTCTTGGACAGTAGTGCCGATATCATCGACACTATCCCTATTTAACAGGCCATATTCCTCGCCAGTGCCGATTCATCAGTACCATTCCGATTTAGATCTAGCTGGCTTTTTTTAATTCTCCTTGCGCCGCTTGAACTTCTTTAAGTGCTTTCGGCATCACTTTAACAAAGTGAGCCAGTTCGGCGTTCCAGTTATCCAAGATGTATGTGGCAATAGCCGAGCCAGTGTATTTCAAATGCTTGTTTAGTAATTCAAACAATTCTTTTTGGGATTCGTCATCCATTGGGTCAAAATCAATCATTGCGATGTTTGAGCGCCCTTGAAGTGTTGATTTTGGATTGTAGACGTAAGCAATACCGCCACTCATGCCTGCGCCAAAATTACGACCCACTTCACCCAGGATAACAACTCGTCCACCCGTCATGTACTCACAACCATGATCACCAATCCCTTCAACAACTGCAGCAACACCCGAATTGCGAACACAGAAGCGCTCCGCAACACGGCCCGATAAGTACATTTCGCCACCGGTTGCACCGTAGCCGCAGACGTTGCCGGCGATAATCTCATTTTGAGCAATAAAAGTCGAATTTTTTGGTGGGTAAACAATCACGCATCCACCTGAAAGGCCTTTGCCAACGTAGTCATTGGCATCGCCTTCGACTTCAAGGGTGATGCCTTGGGCAAGGAATGCGCCGAAAGATTGACCGGCAGAGCCTGCAAATTTCACATGAATCGAATCTGCAGCTAGCGTATTGCTGCCCAGTGTTTTCACCACATGCGAGGAGAGCATGGCGCCAACCGTGCGATCTGTATTGGTAATGACAGACTCAATTCTTGCTTTCCCACCGGTTTCAATCGCACTTTTTGCCTGTACAATCAGTTCATTATCCAATTGTTGATCCAGTTGGTGGTCTTGAAAAGTGCTTTGGTAAGTACCCGTATCGGCATTCGGCTTTTCAGCAGGCATCAGTAGTGCGCTGAGATCGATAGAGTCTTTTTTCCAGTGATTAATGGCTTGATTTGTTTCCAGCATATCGGTGCGACCGACCATTTCATTGATGGTTTTAAAGCCTAGATTTGCCATGATTAAGCGCAAGTCTTCAGCCACCATAAATAGGTAGTTAACAACGTGCTCAGGCTTGCCGGTGAATTTCTTACGTAATTCTTTGTCTTGCGTGGCAATGCCAACCGGGCATGTGTTGAGATGGCATTTGCGCATCATGATACAACCTAAAGTCACCAGCGGTGCAGTTGAGAAGCCAAATTCCTCAGCACCGAGTAGGGCAGCAATAGCGACATCGCGACCCGTTTTGAGTTGGCCATCTGTTTGAATAACAACGCGTGAGCGCAGCTCGTTCATCACTAGTGTTTGGTGCGTCTCTGCAACACCCAGCTCCCATGGTAGGCCGGCGTGCTTGATGGATGTTAGGGGCGAAGCACCTGTGCCGCCATCATGGCCTGCAATAACGATATGATCGGATTTGGCCTTGGTAACACCGGCAGCAACCGTGCCAACGCCAACCTCAGAAACCAGTTTAACACTGATACGCGCTGTTGGATTTGAGCGCTTAAGGTCAAAAATAAGTTGCGCCAAGTCTTCAATTGAATAAACGTCGTGATGTGGCGGCGGACTAATTAAACCGACACCTGCCGTTGAACAGCGTATTTTAGCAATACCTTCATCAACCTTTGTGCCAGGCAGCTCTCCACCTTCGCCTGGCTTGGCGCCTTGCGAGACCTTAATTTGCAATTCATCGGCATTGTTAAGGTAGTCGATGGTGACACCAAAACGAGCTGACGCCACTTGCTTAATAGCTGAGCGACGTGAATCACCATTAGCATCAGGTGTCCAGCGCGCAGGATCTTCGCCGCCTTCGCCGGTATTGGATTTGCCGCCCATACGGTTCATGGCAATCGCCAATGATTCGTGCGATTCGGCAGAAATAGAACCAAAACTCATCGCCCCAGTAACAAAGCGTTTAACAATCTCCGTGACCTTTTCGACTTCGTCAATAGCGATGGAATTACCTTGTTTGAATGACATTAATCCACGTAACGTGCAGTTTCGAGTGCCTTCATTATTTGATTTTTCGGCAAAATCCCAGTAAGCGCTTTCATCGCTATTGCGGGCAGCTTTTTGAAGGGTGGCAATCGTTTGTGGCTCCCACATGTGCTTTTCGCCGCCACTACGCCAATGGTATTGACCCAGGTTGTCAAGCGTATTAGTGCGGTAAGCCTCTTTGTGGAGTTTTTCAGCCTCTTCTTGCAATACACTGAAGCCGACTCCACTGATGCGACTTGCGGTCTCAAAGAAGCATTTGTTCATTACTTCAGGCGCTAAACCGACCGCTTCAAAAATTTGCGCTCCTTTGTAAGAGGCGAGTGTTGAAATGCCCATTTTGGCCATTACTTTCAACATGCCTTTAGAGACACCTTTGCGATAAGCCGCAACAATGGCATCGTCATCTTCAAAGTCTATTAAATTGTCACGTCGCGCTTGCCACAGTGCTTCAAAAGCCAAATACGGGTTGACCGCATCGACACCATAGCCTGCTAGTAGGCAGAAATGATGCACCTCTCTTGCTTCGCCCGTCTCTAAAATAATACCAACTTGTGTTCTTTCGTAGTTGGCAATAAGGTGTCTGTGCAAAGCAGACGAGGCCAGTAGTGCGCTGATAGCGCCGCGATTTTCACTGATGTTTCTATCGGATAAAACAATCAGACTGTGTCCGTCTTTAATCGCTTGTGAGCCCTGCTGACATATGTCGTCGAGCATGTTGCTTAAGTTGTGATCGCTATCAATATCGTAAGTGATGTCAATAGTTTTAGCCGTCCAGCCACGATGATTACAATGTTTCAGCGCTGTCGCTTCTTCATTGGTTAGGATTGGATGCTCAATAACCAAGCGATGGGTATTTTCTGCCTTATTACTTAGTAGGTCGCCTTCTGGGCCAATCGAACAACTCAGTGACATCACCACTTCTTCACGAATAGAGTCGATAGCTGGGTTGGTTACTTGGGCAAATAGCTGCTTAAAATAATCGTAAATAATGCGAGATTGGTCTGACAAGCAGGCAAGGGCTGAGTCATTGCCCATTGAGCCAACAGGGTCTCTAACCTCTGAAACCAGTGGTAATAGCATGAATTGTAATGTTTCCGTGCTGTAACCAAATGCTTTTAAGCGGTGCATAATTGAGTCTGGATCAAAACCATGCGCTTCAGTGTCGCAGCCCAAATCTGATAAATGTATTTGTTGCTCGTTGAGCCAATCTTGGTAAGGGTTTTTGCCAGCAAAGCTTGTTTTAATGGCTTCATCATCAATCAGTTCGCCTTTGTTGAAATCCACTAAGAACATTTTTCCTGGACGTAACCTGCCTTTTTCTTTTACGTTATCCGTTGCCACATCCACCACGCCGACTTCACTGGCCATAATAACGCGATCATCGTGTGTTAAGTAGAAGCGTGACGGGCGTAGACCGTTTCTATCCAGTATGGCGCCGATATAGCGACCGTCGGTAAACGCAATAGAGGCAGGGCCATCCCATGGCTCCATGATATTTGAGAGATACTCGTAAAACGCTTTTTTCTCATCGCTCATTTCTCTATCGTTTTGCCAGGCTTCCGGCACCATCATCAGGACTGCTTCTTGTAGAGATCTGCCGTTCATCAATAAGAATTCAAGGACGTTGTCAAAGCTGCCAGAATCGGAAACTTCAGTTTCGATGACCGGTAGCACTTTGGCTAAGTCGTCACCCAGTGTTTCGCTTTTTAGCACGCCTTCACGAGCCCTCATCCAGTTGTAGTTACCTTGGCGCGTGTTAATCTCACCGTTGTGAGACATAAAGCGGCACGGCTGCGCGCGGTCCCATGAAGGGAATGTATTGGTTGAGAAGCGCGAATGCACCATCGCCAAATAAGTGGCGTAATCAGGATCAGCTAAATCTGTGTAAAAGTCTAGAATTTGCGAGCCCATTAACATGCCTTTATAAATAATGACACGCGTTGAAAGGCTGCAAACATAGAATAATAAAGCTTGCGATAGGGATTCGTCGGTACGAATCTCGTTCGAGGTTGATTTTCTAATGATAAATAGCGCGCGCTCGAAAGCGTCATCGTCTAAGCCGTCGGCCGCAGCGATAATGAGCTGCTTGATCACGGGTTGTGAGTCACGGGCAGTATTACCGATATCTGCTTTCTCGGCGTCAACAGGCACATCGCGCCAGCCAACCAGTGTTTGGCCTTGATTTGCGATGGTCTTTTCAAACAATTGAATACAGTGCGCTCTTTGAGCGTCATCTTGCGGCAAGAAAACATTACCAACACCGTAACGACCCTGTTCAACATCAACAGCGAACAGAGATTTTATTTCTTTGGTAAAAAAGCTGTGCGGAATATTTGTCAAAATGCCCGCACCATCGCCGGTATTGGTCTCACAACCGCAGCCGCCACGATGATCCATGCGAGTGAGCATTTCTAAAGCATCTAGGGTGATCTGATGAGAAGACAGCCTCTTAACATGAGCAATAAAACCAACACCGCAATTTTCCTTCTCATTGTTTGGATGATAAAGGCCGGTTGGTTTTGGTAAGTATAATCGCTTGTTTTTCATAGAGGTCTTGCTGAGGTCGATCGAAAATAGTTCATCATTATATCGTAAAACCAAATACTACAGAAAGCTAAATACACCTAAATGTCGTGTTGTAACAGGCATCTTCGGGTAGAATATTAATGTTTTTACACGCCATGTTAGCAATAATTTCACCTTCCAAAACCCAAGATTTCTCCACATGTGATTGTGAGACCTTTTCTCAAACTCGTCAAATTGAAGACTCTAAAGAGCTGGTGGCTATTTTGAGGGGTAAAAATGAAGTTCAAAT
>JBBWVR010000082.1:0-4792 GCA_050256315.1 Gammaproteobacteria bacterium
TTTTGAATATTTTCAATTTTTGCACCACGCCAACCATAGATCGATTGATCGTCATCACCCACACAGAAAATATGGTTATTTTCAGTTCGTAATAACTTAATCCATTGATATTGAACCGTATTGGTGTCCTGAAACTCATCAACCAAGATATGCTTGAATTGTTTTTGATAATGTTCGAGTAACGTTGCGTTGTTTTTTAATAATTCGTAGCTTTTAACCAATAAGCCAGCAAAATCCACCAAGTCGTTAGTTTGACAATGCGTCTCGTACAGGGCGAAAATTTTGGCACTTTGTTTGACAAAGAAATTGTATCCGGCATCAATATCGTTTGGTTTAATGCCCTCATCTTTTTGCTGGTTAATAAACCACTGTACCTTACGAATTGGAAACTTAGTTTCGTCAACACCATTTTCTTTCATTAAGCGCTTAATGATTCGATACTGATCTTGCTGATCTAAAATTTGAAAAGTGGGCGATAAGTTTGCTTCAATCGCATGTGTTCTCAAGAAGCGATGAGCCAGCGAGTGAAAAGTACCTACCCACATCCGACCGATAGGCCTCAATAGCAAGTCAGTCAGTCTTTCTCGCATTTCATTGGCAGCTTTATTCGTAAAGGTAACGGCAAGGATAGAGTCAAGATAACAGTTTTTTTCAGAAACCAAATATTGAATTCGATGGGTTAGTACGCGCGTTTTACCGCTGCCGGCACCAGCTAAAATAAGCGCATTCATATTTTCCTCAAGGGTAACTGAAAGGAGTTGTTCTTGATTAAGTCCATCAAGGCTTACTGATGCATTCATATTGCTAAATTATTGGTTAATTGGGGGCTTAAAAAGATGAGCCGCTATGTCATTTGGTATAATTCTTCGATAACGTCGGAGCGATGTTAGTGAGTAAATTATAATCACCTTTGGGTCGCGTTTATTTCGACTTGTTTGTTAATTTATCATTTTCTGTAATCTAAATACTTCTTTATGAATAATACTTGGAATCAAAGCGTCAGAAACAGTATAAAAAGCGCTAACGAGGCCAATCATCAGCTACACACTGAATGCTTTTCTGATGAAAAGTTTCCGATTAAAATCCCTTTGGAGTTTGCCGACAGAATTGAAGCTGGCAACCCCCTAGATCCGCTTTTATTACAAGTTTTACCATCGACAAATCAAGTGCAAGATGGTTTTAGTGACTCTCCTCTTGAAGATGAGAAATACTCGCCGGTACAAGGCGTGATACATAAATACCCCTCTAGGGTTTTGTTGATTGCCAGTCGGGTTTGCGCGATTCATTGTCAATATTGTTTTAGACAAAATTTTGATTATGAAGAGCATGATATTCTTAGCAATTGGCAGGAGATTGAGCAGTATTTAGAGGAAAACCTTGGGGTCAATGAGGTTATTCTTAGTGGCGGCGATCCACTAACGCTTAGTGATGGAAAAATTGAAAAAATAGTGAAATCAGTCGAGAGTATTAAGCACATTAAAATCCTTAGAATTCACAGCAGAACCGCTGTGGTTATACCCAGTCGCATCACCGATAAACTCTCAGAAATATTGGCTAAAACGCGTTTAAAAGTTGTGATGGTTTTTCATATAAATCATCCACGAGAAATTTCTCTCGATTTTATAAATCAAGTAAAAAAACTACAATCTCTGACTTTGCTGAATCAGTCAGTACTGCTACGCGGTGTCAATGACAATGCCGGCATACTTGGGGCGCTATCTCACAAGTTGTTTGCAAGCTCTATCATGCCATATTATTTGCATTTGCTTGACAAGGTCAGTGGTGCTGAACACTTTTTGCTTAGTGATGAAAGAGCCAAAGAAATCTATCGTGAATTACAAAACAGTTTATCTGGCTATTTGTTGCCAAAACTGGTTCGTGATGAGGGTGGTGAATCTAAAAGTCTAGTAACGCCGTTGCAAAATTAATTTTTGAGCGGGGCTTGGGGCAGTTATAAAATTACATAGTTATGTAAGTTCTTGGTTTTAACGCCATCTCTAGCTTAAGAAAAATTGTCGGAGATGTTGAAAAATAGCGCTATGTACTATTTTTCAACAATCTCTAATGGTATAAACTGCGCCAATTCTTCAATGCCAATTTCGCCGATAAAGGTATGAAGGAGTTCACCACGGGGACTGTAAACAAGTGTTGTTGGCATGCCAACGAGATCGCCGAATTTTGAGTACTCAGTTTCATTGTTGCCAGCGTAGAGAATAATAGGGTAATTAACGCCAAAGCGTTCTTTAAAGGCATTAACTGCTTCAAAATTTATGCCTTCGTAGTTAAGTCCTAGTATTTCAACTGCATCTGAATGGCGGTTATAAAATTCTACAAAAGCGGGGATTTCTTTGAGGCATGGTGGACACCAAGTCGCCCAAAAGTTGATGATTAGGTATTTCTCTCTGGTGTTATTCTGGGTGTAAATATTGCCGTACATATCAACCAACTCAAAAGTGAGTTCTGCTGGCACATCAATGGGCTCAGCCACCTCTATTTCGTTCGTTGTCCATAGTGGACTCAGCCATTCAACAATGTCGTCAAGCACTGAAGCGTTACACGCCTGAAGTGGCAATAAGAGAACAATTGCCAGGCCTAATTGGACAATTTTTTTGTTCAAGCGAGTGGGTATAATTAGAGTTTTTTTCATGGATTAATCGATGACGACTAAGATTTATCACAATGCACGGTGTTCAAAATCGCGAGCAACATTAGCCATTTTAGAGCAAAACAAAGCGCAGTTTGAAATCATTAACTATCTGGAAACGCCACCCAACGAGGCAGAACTAACTTTTCTGTTGTTAGGTCTTGGATTGAGTGCGCGCGAATTAATGAGAACTGGTGAGGCGGAGTATAAGTTGCAAAATCTTTCCAATCCGTCTTTGTCAGAACAGGCTTTAATTCAGGCAATGATCTTCACACCGATTCTTATTGAGCGCCCTATTGTTAAAACAGACAAAGGCGTGGTTATCGGTCGCCCGCCAGAGAATGTATTAAGCATCCTTTAGGGGCTATTCTCGGTGGTAGGGGTGGTTGGCCAGTAGGCTATGGCCACGATAGATTTGCTCAACAACCAGTAGTCTTGCCATTGAATGAGTCATTGTTAATTTAGATAGACTCCAAAGCTGATGGCATTTGGTTTTGCATTCTTCTGTTAAGCCGTCAGCACCGCCAATCAGTAATGCGACATTCTCACCCTCCAATTGCCAGGATCTCATTGCATTGGCAATCGTTTGCGAGGACTGTTGCTTGCCTGTTTCATCAAATGCTATTAATATCGAAGCGCCACTAGCGGCTTCAAGCAGCAGCTTGCTTTCTAGGCTTTTGATTTGATCGATATTTTTTGTTTTACGGTTTTGCGCCTCGAGGGCGGTCAAGGTAAAGTTGTAGGAGCTTGGTAATTGTTTTTTGTAGTGGTGAATGCCAGTATTTATCCATTCTGGCATTTTTTTACCAATGGTAATAAGGTTAATCCTCATCGTCCTCGAATGACCAAAGTTTCTCTAGATTGTAGTATTCGCGGGTTTTTTCAGTCATGATATGAGCGACTACTGAGCCAAGATCAACCAGTGCCCACTCACCAACTTCAGAGCCTTCCATGCCAAGAAAGGTCATGCTTAATCGCTTTGCTTCAATTTTGATATTATTGGCAATACCACGCACGTGCTGTACTGATCGGCCGGTGGCAACGATGATAGCTTCCATATCAGCGCTTTTCTTTAATACGTTAAAGGTAAGGATATTGTCCCCTTTCATGTCGTCGATAACATCGACAACTACTTTTATTTCTTCATTAAGCGTCATTGTTTTTTATATAGTTAATAATGGTTTTGGGTAAAAAATCGCTAAGATTTTTATTGGCGGCTATTTTACCGCGAATCTCGCTTGATGAAACGTCTATCAAGGGGCAATTAGAAAAGTACAGGAGACCACTTTGGTGTTCGGCTAGACGCTGTTTGTTTTGTGTTGCTTTGAAAGAAGTTAGGGTGAGATTTTCTATTTCATAGCCTGGTCTGCCCAAAACGACTATATGAGCATAATTGAAAAATTCACTCCATTGCTTCCAGCTTTTGAATTGCATGAAGCTGTCCATGCCAACAACAAGACAAAATATCTCGCTGGGTTGTTCACTTTTCAACTCTTTAAGTGTATCAATGGTATATGAGTCACCACCTCTGGTGATTTCACGCGTATCAATTTCTAATTCAATATAATCTTGAATGGCAAGATTGAGCATATCAAGACGCTGATTGTCAGAATAATGCAAACCCGTCTTATGAACAGGTAATGCACAAGGCATTAGCAAGCATTTCTCAAGATTGAGCTCGCTTTTTAAAAATGTAGCAGCAGATAAATGGCCAAGGTGTATAGGGTCAAACGAGCCGCCGTAAATACCTATCATAGAAGTGCGTTGACCTCGGTGAGCGTCATCGGCGACATAGGGTATGTGCGTGTGACGTCATGCACCTCCATTCGATAACGGACAAAGGTTTCTAAATCTTCAATCAACAAAAATGGGTTGGCCTTTTTTTGTTGTGCAAGTGTCGTGCTAATTTCACTGCCGTAATCATGGCCGCAAAGCAGTGTAATATCATCAGCAACCTGTGTTTTTAACTTATTTAGCGAGTGGAATAATTTAACCGGATCTGAGCCCGATAAGCAGCATATGCCTACACCGTAGACAAACAGTGTATCGCCTGCAATCAGATGCTCATCCAGTAAGTAACAAACACCACCAGCAGTATGGCCGGGCGTTTCAATGATCTTGATTTCGGTCTCACCCAGTTTAAGAATA
>JBBWVR010000083.1:0-15609 GCA_050256315.1 Gammaproteobacteria bacterium
CCATAAAGCGTGCCATACGTTCGGCGCAGTGCTGCATTAAATCTTGTTCAGTGACCTCAGTGTCGTGTTTCTTAACCACGAATAGCTTAATATCTTCTTCGCCCATTTCACCAGGAATACCAATAGCGGCACAATCTTGTACGTCAGGATGCGTCAACGCACCCTCCTCAACTTCGTAGGCTGAAACCATCTCCCCCTTAACTCGGATGCGTTCACTGACCCGATGCATGAAATAAAAATGACCCTGCTCATCCATGCGCCCAATATCGCCTGTGTGAAACCAAAGATTACGCCAACTTTCAAGAGTGCGTTCGGGCATATCAAAATAACCATTCGACATAACACCGGGTTCCAAAGGACGCACAACCATTTCACCCGCTTGTCCCGGGGGCAACGGGTCATCATTTTCATCATGGATTTCAACTTCAAAATGCGGCAATACAATCCCGCCAGGGTCATCCCACTGAGGGGTTACAACCCAGCCAGCATCTGTCGATCCGTAGCCACCGCCGGGAATCAAATGCAAATTAAAACGAGCATCAAAATCCTTTTTTGGAACGGGTGCAGGTGTACCCCAGCATCGAGTAACTTTGTGTTCTTTTTCCTCTGAACAGCTAGGATGTGCCCATAACAGTTGCTGTACCGATCCAAGCATCATAAACCAAGTAACGCCGTATTTTTTGACTTCGGGCCAAAAATTGGAAACACTAAAACGTTGTCGCATAACAACACGTCCGCCCGTCATCATAGTCGGCAACACATCATAATAAGCAGGGCCGATATGAGACAAAGGATAAATACAATACACGCAATCCTCTGCAGTCACCCTATACGGTTCAATCATATTTTCGGCGGTTCTCACAGCGTAACGATGAGACAATAGGCAGCCTTTAGATACGCCAGTGGTGCCAGATGTAAATAGAATTGTTGCAATATCCGTATCTTTGGCGGGTGAGGCGATATGATCTTCACAGCTTGACAGAATCTCTTCAAAGCGAACAACCTCAAGCTCGGGGAACAGGCTACGCGCCTCATCCACCCCATCAAGCATAATCAATGTCTGTACGCTCGGAATCAAGTCACTAATCTGACTTAGGGCGGCAAGTTGCTGACCGGAGGTAAACAGCAGTTTCGTTCCTGTTTGGTCAATCATCCGCGCCAGTGATGCATCACGCATGGCTGGGTTGATGGAAACTTCCACCGCATTCACTTTTTTCAGCGCGTAAGATATGGCAAGGTATTCAGCGCTGTTTTCCAGAAAAATATCAACATACGACAGCGCATTACTATATTTATCCAGCAATCCATGAGCCACGCGATTCGTCAAGGTCTCGAACTCACGATAAGTCAGCGTGTCGCCCGTCTCAGCAATAATTAGGAAGGGTCGCTCACCATATTTTTCTACACATTCATGCAGGAGATTTCCCAGTGTAATTCGCAACGCCATGATTCATTTCCTTTAATAATTCAACTGCTGTGAATTTTTAGCCGAATTCTACAGAAGTTTTTCAGACTATTTTCACTTATTTATTTAACTGAAAGCAACAATAACATGGCGCTTAACTTTTGAATTCTAGGCGCATTCTTTATTCTTTTTGCTAGACTTTATTAAAACCCCCTTTGCTTTAAGTCTAAATCCGGATACAGACGACACGTCTTAGAATCAGTATTGCCAGCTCATGCGCATATAAAGTTCTTGCGTCCTCTTTGCTCTTGGTAACTGTGTATATGTGAACAGCCTCCAGTCTCTTAATCCTATTTAGATCGTCAGTCGTTTGATTCTTGTGCTGCAATAGCGGCGGATTCTTTTGCTGCATCCCTAGCCATTGCTGCCCGCCTTCTGTCCACTCCTAGGTGTCGCCCATCGCCATCCAGTTGCTGGTCAATGATTGAAACAATGTTTTAATTATTACGTTGAGAGTATCACTAAAGAGCTTGTTTTACAACATCCACTTTCAACCGGAGAAGAGTGCAGGGAAATCTCTTTAGATATTGTCGGAATTTACTTTAACTGGGATAACTTAAGAGGCTTAGAATTGGGCAAAAAAGTGTCAAAAATAAACAGAAGAATTGTTGAAAAGCTAATAGCAATTCTTGACAAGTAAAGAATAAACAAGGGTGTTACTTATGTTTTTTTTATATAACTAGGTACTAAGTTCGTGACTCCCCTCTAATTAAACCTCCTAAGTAAACGCATAGCGATTTTTGAGTTGTTCAGATTGTTTGTTAGCCAATTTTCCCATGCAATTCACCAAGGTTTTCTACAGTTAATGTTGGCTCAATCCCCCACGGGTCAAAGATGGCATTTTTTGAGCGCTGCACCCAAGCGGCACACATACCGGCTGAAATTGCACCTATGACATCAAAAGGGTTACTTGAAATTAGCCATGAATCATTTCCGCAAGCTTTAGATTCTTGTAGAAAATGATGATACACAGCAGGATTTGGCTTAAATGATTTGATATCATCGGCACTAACAACCCCAAGAAAATAATCTCTTATTCCCGCTGCAACAAGCAATGTTTCAACGGCATCTGCACTGCCATTTGAAAAAGCAAACAGACGGTAATTTTTTTCTTTTAATTTTGCCAAACTGTCTTCAACATCCTTGAACGCAGGAAGGGTGCGGTAACTTTCAAGCAATATATTCTTTTGTTCTTTGGTAAGACTGATTTCATAGAATGCACATGTGTAATTCAGGGCATCACTTGTGCAAACAGAAAAGTTCTCATAATTCTTCATCAATCCTCGACGAAATGAATACTCCAACTGCTTTTCTCGCCAAGTATGAGAGAATTTCTTTGCCTTATCTCCTACGAGCCTCTGTAACGCAGAAACAACGCCATCTGTATCAATTAATGTTCCATATACATCAAAAGCAAGTGTTTTCGACATTAAATCCTCCTAATACTTTTTATAGCTAGCGCCCACCAAAGGCGTTGAAGGGCGCGAGTTTATGCTATTGTTAGCCATTTATTCCTCAAATACAATCAACTCAATTTCAGCAGCCTCTTTTCTAAGAGGGATCAAGGCTCGGTATTCGGGCGAAGAGTGCCAGCTATTTACTGCCTCTTTATCAGGAAATTTTATTATAACTGTGTCATTGTGCTTGTGACTTCCTGAAAGTACTGAGGTCATCTTCCCTCTAAACACCAATACACCTTTCCAGGGCTCTATAGTTGCGGGGACGCTTCGGCGATATTCAGACCATTTTTCTGCATTTTTTACGGTGATGTGCCCAATTACGTATGCTTCTGCCATACAATAAGTTTACCTAATTTATAGTTGATTTCATAGCTGTCATTTAACCTTGTTCTATCAATCAGCAAACCATTTATCCTAAGGGAAGAACACCTAAACACACAAGTAAAGTCCACCTTTTATCTAGCCGTACCCACAAAAACGCCAGATCTAAGTGTCAACTACAGCCCAAACTGTATTTCAATCCAATCAACAAAAGCAATTACAGTTTTGGTTTCTCAGAGGTTATAAGGGAGGAGCTGTCTTTCGCAGCAAGACGAAAATCACAAGGTATGACAAGTTCTCCTCGAAATAAAAAAAGACGCACCCATTATTTATAAAGTTAAGTGATGGCGCAACTTACTTTTAACTCATACAAAACAGTGTGCCTAAATTATAATTGACCAATCAGCGTTAATACTACATTTACTTCATGAATTACCAAATTATTCGCTCTAAGCGCAAAACATTAAGTTTGCAAATCAATCAAGATGCGGAGCTTATTATTCGTGCACCACAACGCCTTGCGGAAAAGGACATTCAAGCATTCGTTGTTGAAAAATCACACTGGATTGAGAAAAAACAGCGGCAAGTCAAATCTCGCATTACCGAGAAATACCAATTTAAAGTAGGAGAGATGTTTCTCTATCTTGGCAACACTTACCCTTTAACCATTTCGTCAATAAAAAATAGCCTTTCTTTTAACGGTGAGGTGTTCGAGATACACATCGATTGCGCTGATGCGCCAACTGCATTTTGTAAATGGTATAAACAAAAATTTAGAGAGATTGCGCTACCAAGAATTGACTACTTTGCCAACAAACACAATCTTCAATTTAATGATGTTCGACTAAAAACACAAAAAACTCTATGGGGCTCTTGCTCAAGCAATAACAATTTAAATTTTAACTATTGTTTAATGATGGCACCGATGAGAGTGATCGACTATGTAATCGTTCATGAATTATCACACACTGTTCACAAGAACCATTCAAGCGATTTTTGGGGGTTGGTTGAGTCCATTCTGCCAGAGTATAAGCTGGCAAAGAAGTGGTTAAAAGATGACGGCCACAAACTGAAGCGCCTGTAGCCTTTATCTATGGCTCATTGTAAGGACAATAAGCGCACGTATTTATGCGTTGAATTTTTCGACAGCCTCTTCCATAGCTAGTTTCAATGTACCCATCTCGGCCATTTCGATAATAATATCACCACCGCCAACAAGCTCTGAATTAAAGTAAATTTGCGGGAAAGTTGGCCAATCGGCAAACTCTGGAAGGTGTTGGAACACTTCTTGATCTTCAAAAATATTCACAAAGGCAAACTCGACTTCAGTCTCGGCCAAAGTTTGTGATGCGCGTGCTGAGAAACCACACTGTGGAAACTGCGGCGTACCCTTCATGTAGATCACGACAGGTGAACTGTCCACTTGTTTTTGAATTTTTTCTAATACGTTCATTTTTTACTCCAAATATTAATTACCAGCCATTTTAGTTTAGTACTAGCCAAAAAGCCACTATTGTTGCTTAATGGCTTGAGAAATTGTGTATTTCTGCCCTTGCTTTAACTTTTGGTAATTACCAAAAACCGATTTAAAATTGTTTTTAATAAAGTCTCTAAGACCATTAATGGTGACAAAAGTAATTTTTCCACCAGGTTTAAGCGCATCGAGCGCATCGTAGAGCATGATCGACAACTGCTCGCGACCTACCTTGGCAGGGACATTAGAGATTATTTGATCAAATGTAACATCACTTGGCACCTGTGCAAAAGCATCAGAAAGATAAGCCTTTGCATTGGGTAATTTGTTTAACTTTGCGTTAATATTCGACAACTCGACGGCAACAAAATCTTTATCAACCATATGCACCTCGCCATCGACACAATGCTTTGCAAGGGCGAGACCAATAGGGCCGTAGCCGCAGCCCAAATCTAGGCAAATATCACTCGACTCAGCACCGATATATTTCATTAATAACAACGTACCATCATCAATCGCTCGCGGGCTAAACACACCCCAACGCGTATTAAAGCTCAGCTCGTTATCCAAAAGGTTGGCCGTAAGATGTAAATCTTTTTTAAGGCTGAATATGTCGCTTCGCTGGAACATTAAGCTTTACTCTTATTCTTAGATTTTTTAATCAACACCTGAGTGGCATCGTCGCCAATATGTGCTTCACCACGCGCACTTGCGAGTTGAATTTGCTTTTCTCTTTCGCGGTAACGATTCATTTGATCGTCATCCTTGGTACCAAAACAGCGCAGACAAGACACACCTTTTTCGTAGTGTTCATGGAGTTTATCTGCATCAGTAATCGGATATCTGCAAGCATGGCACTGGTCGTATTGACCCCGCTCTAAATTGTGTTTAACGGCAACTCTGTCATCAAAAACAAAACACTCGCCATCCCACAGGCTGTCTTCTTCGTTGACTTCTTCGAGGTATTTCAAAATACCACCATGCAGATGGTAAACGTCTTCAAAGCCTTGAGATTTTAAATAGGCAGTTGATTTTTCACAACGAATGCCGCCGGTACAAAACATCGCCACTTTTTTGTCACGATATTGCTCTAAATTCTCTTTCGTGTAATTTGGAAATTCACGAAACGATTCGGTGTTTGGGTTAATCGCCCCTTTAAAACTGCCGATTTCATATTCATAATTATTCCGTGTGTCTATCAAAATAATATCTGGATCACTAATGAGGGTATTCCACTCGCTCGGCGCAACGTAAGTGCCAACCGAAAAAGTTGGGTCAATGTCTGCAACACCCAAAGTGACAATCTCTTTTTTAAGCTTAACTTTAAGCCTTTTGAATGGCATCTCTTCACTGTAAGAGAGTTTATGGTCAATCTCACCCAGTCTTTCATCGGCTGCGAGAAAACCTAAAATCTTCTCAATCGCTTTCTGAGAGCCGCAAATCGTACCGTTGATTCCTTCTCTCGCAAGCAAGATGGTTCCTCTAGCATCAACAGACACCATAAAATCTTTTAGAGGTTGTTGCATTTGCTCAAAATCATCGAGTCTGGCAAACTTATATAGAGCGCAAATTGTAACCATAATTGAGTTGTTGTTATTTCAGCGCTAATTTTACTAGCGCGCAGTTTTTATATCAACTATTCATTTTTCTATTAATATTCAATTCCTAGACGATTGCCACTAAATGCGACAAGGGTATAATAGTTCCTTTTGCTTGCAAAGCCCCACCTATCCTGCAATTGTAGATGCTATCAGACATTCAAACCCCAAACGATATTAAGCAACTTGATTTTGATCAATTGCAACAACTTGCGGATGAAATTCGCGAATTTCTTATTGAAAGTATTAACAAAACGGGTGGCCACCTCGGCTCCAATTTAGGCACAATTGAGTTAACTTTAGCGCTGCATTATGTTTTCAATACGCCCGACGATAGCTTTATTTGGGACGTAGGACACCAAGCTTACACGCATAAAATTCTCACTGGCAGAAAAGAAATGATGTCGACACTCAGACAAAAAAACGGTTTGTCTGGCTTTACCAAAAGAAGTGAAAGTGAGCACGATGCATTTGGCGCGGGCCATTCATCAACCTCTATTAGTGCAGCACTTGGTTTCGCACTCGCAAACAAAATTAATCAAAAAGACAATACTGCGATTGCCATTATTGGAGACGGCGCTCTAACCGGTGGCATGGCTTTTGAAGCAATGAATCATGCGGGCGATGCAGAAGCCAATTTACTCATTGTCCTGAATGACAACGACATGTCCATTTCCAAAAATGTTGGCGCCTTAAACAAATATCTAACGCGTCTAATTTCGGGAAAAGTGTATTCGACAATGAAGTCAACGTCTCTCAATCTTCTTAGGGGTTTGCCGCGTTTGCAAGAGTTTGCCAAACGCTCTGAAGAGCATCTCAAAGGGATGATACTGCCGGGAACACTTTTTGAAGAACTGGGTATCGATTATTTTGGCCCCATCGATGGTCACGATCTACCAACACTAATTAAAACTCTACAGAATTTAAAGAATCAACCAAAGCCGAGACTGTTGCACATCATTACCACTAAAGGTCGAGGACTGGAGATAGCTGAAAAAGACCCAATCAAGTTTCACGGTATTGCACCACCTTCAAGTTCAAGCAACTCTTTTCCAAGCTACTCTCAAGTATTTGGGCGTTGGTTATGCGACACAGCGTCAAATAGTGATCAACTGGTCGCAATAACACCAGCAATGTGTGAAGGCTCTGGCATGGTGGAATTCTCAGCTAGCTATCCGGAGCGTTATTTTGACGTTGCTATTGCCGAACAACATGCAGTGACTTTAGCGGGTGGCATGGCAATTCAAGGCTTAAAGCCAGTGGTGGCAATATATTCCACATTCCTACAACGTGGCTATGACCAGTTTATCCACGACATTGCGTTGCAAAATTTAAACGTTATTTTTGCCATTGATCGTGCAGGTTTAGTCGGCGCCGACGGCTCAACACACGCCGGTGTATTTGATCTAAGCTTCTTACGATGCATTCCAAATGTTGTCATTATGGCACCCAGCTCATCGCTGGAAATGTATGAGCAATTAAATACCGCTTATTCGCTTGATGGCCCAGTTTGTATTCGCTTTCCGCGCGGAAAATCAGAAATTGAAAGCTACACTACTGATACAATACAAGAAGTCGGCAAAGCAAATGTAGTTAGAGAGGGTTTTGACGTTGCCATTTTGGCATTTGGCACAATACTTTCTCAAGCACTTAAAGCTGGAGAAATTCTAGATGCTACAGTTGTTGATATGCGATTTGTTAAACCACTGGATAAAACACTTATCAGTGAACTGGCAAAATCTCACACAAAGCTTATCTCTATCGAGGACAACGTAGTTTCGGGAGGTGCCGGAAGTGCTGTTGCTGAGTTTATCCATAGCACTCAGCTAAATATTGCTCTCAATATTATTGGCCTTCCAGATGAATTTGGTGAACATGGCAGCCAAGATGAGTTATATGAGCTATACGGGCTAACTGCTGACAATATTGTCAAATTTGCAAGAGGTGAATGAAAAAGTTTTTAAGAAAATATACTCCACACCGATCAAAAGTTAATCTAGGCTGGCTGGACAAGCACCTGCAAAACCCATGCCTATGGAATTGGAACAGGAAATCAATCTCAAAGGCTTTTGCTGTTGGTCTTTTTTGCGCTTTTCTGCCGATTCCTTTTCAAATGGTGGTGGCAGCAGCACTCGCGGTTGTTTTTTCTGCCAACATCTTACTTTCAGTTGCCTTGGTTTGGGTTACCAATCCAATTACTATGGGGCCAATTTTCTACTTTTTGTACAAACTTGGTTGCATTGTTCTTGATACGCAGATTGACCCAAATTTCACTTTTTCTTGGGACTACCTGCGAGAGGTCATCGCCTCAGGACTGCCTGCGCTATTAATAGGCTCTTTGATGGTTGCCTCAACAAGTGCAATCGTTGGTTATACGACCATTCAATGGATGTATCGTCACAAGGTTGGTAAACGCATTAAGCGTTGGAAGCGTCAGCGATTTGACGCCTAATATTAGCCTCTAGTGTATCAACCAATGACTGATTGTCCACCTTGCTGTGAGTTTGGCCATTCACATAAAGCAAGTTTGGTGCGCCACCAGTAACACCTACGGTTACTTCTCTGGCTTCACCCGGGCCATTGACAACGCAACCAATGACAGCAACATCAATCGGCTCGGTGACATCCTCTAGGCGCGCTTCTAATTCATTAACCACCGAAATCACATCAAACTTCTGTCTTGAGCATGAAGGGCAAGCAATCAAATTAACACCTTTTTGCCGAAGGTGGAGTGATTTCAAAATATCAAAACCGACCTTAACTTCATCAACCGGATCGGAGGCGAGAGAAACTCTAATCGTGTCACCAATACCCTCACTGAGAAGCAAACCAAGTCCGATAGAAGATTTAACCGCACCGGAGCGAAATGAGCCCGCCTCGGTAATACCAAGATGCAGTGGGTTATCAACTTGCGAAGCTAATTGCTTATAAGCAAAAACCGTCATAAAAACTTCGGATGCCTTAAGGGAGATTTTGTAATTATCAAAATTAAGTCGATCAAGAATATCGATATGTCTAAAAGCAGATTCCACCATCGCCTCAGGGGTTGGCTCTGTGTATTTTTTTTGCAAGTCTTTCTCTAGAGAGCCAGCGTTAACACCCACTCTGATAGGAATGTTGTGATCTTTTGCTGAGGCTACTACCTCTCTAACACGATCTTCTCTGCCAATATTACCTGGATTAATACGCAAACAATCGGCACCGTACTCGGCCACTTTAAGGGCGATTTTGTAATCAAAGTGAATGTCGGTAATGAGCGGAATGCTGGCTTGTTTTTTAATTTCCTTAAAGGCTTCAGCGGCTTCCATAGTTGGTACAGAAACCCTAACAAGATCAGCACCAGCTTTAGCAATAGCCTCAATTTGGGCAACAGTTGCCTTGACATCACAAGTGTCTGTATTGGTCATGCTTTGCACGCTAATTGGCGCATCACCACCAATGGCAACATCACCAACAAATATTTGTCGTGAGACTCTTCGTTTAATTGTATGAACTGGCTTCATAATTCTCTATTACTTCATCTAAATTTTCACTGTTGGTTGGCTCGGCTTCCACTACAACCTCCTGGACACCTTCAACAACGATTATAACTGTCTCTTCCTCGCTCTCAGGCACACTAATAACAATCGAAGTGGACTGCGTACGTGAGCTACCATCCATATTATCAAGATAAAACCAGCTGCCATAAGCCGCTGCCAGTATCAATAACAACAACAAAAGCTTAAGCTTAATGCGTTTTTTTTTCTTAGGATAATAATCAATGCCGTCTAACATTCCTTCTACTCTTGTCCTGCACTTTACCGGCCAGTTGACCGCAAGCGGCATCAACATCTTCGCCTCGAGTTCGACGCGTGGTTGTACGAATACCGGATTTAAACAAAATATCTTGAAACTGATTTATTGTAACTGCTTTGGAAGTCTTGTACTGAGTTTCTGGAAATGGATTAAACGGGATTAAATTAACTTTTGCTGAAACACCTTGCAGTAATTTAGCCAATTTTTTAGCATGCGCCTCGCTGTCATTAACACCCTCGAGCATTACATACTCAAACAAAATATGGCGCTCTTGGGTGCCTGCATTTAGGTAATACTGGCAAGCCTCCATTAACTGTTTAATCGGGTATTTTTTATTGATTGGCACCAACACATCGCGGAGCTCATCGTCTGCCGCATGAAGTGAAATTGCAAGACTGACTGATGTTGTATCGGCCATGCGATACAACGCCGGTACCACACCAGAAGAAGAAATCGTCACTCGCCTGCGAGACAAGCCAAAAGCCCAATCATCAAGCAACAAATCGCACGTATCATAAACTGCACTCTCATTAAGCATCGGCTCACCCATTCCCATAAAGACAACGTTAGAAATGCGCTTACCCTTGGCAACAAGATAATTATGCGCAATCAATACTTGGGCAATAATTTCGTGACTTTTTAAATTACGATTAAAGCCCTGAAAACCCGTTGAACAAAAAGTACAAGCCAAGGCGCAGCCTACTTGTGAAGATATGCACAAAGTGCCTCGATCTTTTTCAGGAATGTAGACTGTTTCGATGTGGTTATTTTCACCAAGATCTATAACCCACTTAATGACACCATCGCTGGCATGATTTTGTGTGACGACATTAGGCAATTCAAGGGTTGCTATGGTTAGCAATTTTTGCCTAAGGTTTTTGGACAAATTATGCATTTCATCAAAGTCACTCACCCCTTGGTGGTAAATCCATTGCATGATTTGCTTTGTTCGGTACGGCTTCTCACCCAAGTCTGCGAAAAACTTATTCAGTTTGGATTGGGGAAGGCCTAATAGATTTTGCTTTTCTAGCATGAGCAAAAACAGCCGAGGAGTCGGCTGTTTTTAATAGATTGGATATTAACGAGTTCTTGAACAAACACCGTCGTCACCAAAGAAATATGCGATTTCAATCGCAGCATTCTCAGCTGAATCCGAACCATGACATGCGTTCTCATCAAGTGATTCTGCAAAATCAGCACGAATTGTACCTGCTACTGCGTCTTTTGGATTAGTGGCACCCATAATTTCACGATGCTTGGCAACTGCATTCTCACCCTCTAAAACTTGAACCATTACTGGACCTGAAGTCATAAATGAGACCAAGTCGTTATAGAAAGGACGATCCTTGTGTACAGCGTAAAAACCACCAGCAAGATCAGCATCAAGATGTATCATTTTAGCGCCCACAATTTTGAAGCCAGCAGCCTCAAAACGAGAGTAGATTTCACCGATTACATTTTTTGCAACAGCGTCAGGTTTGATGATTGATAAAGTGCGCTCCATGGCTTTACTCCTATTGTTATAAAAAAAGGCAGTATTTTACCATAACTGACAACACTTTCTAAAACGCGTAAAAACAAAAAAGCACCCTGAGGCGCCTCCTTGTCAGAATTCAATATTAGCCTACTGAACGGATTCTTTTAAATTCTTACCCGCTTTAAAAGCTGCAATTTTAGTTGCAGGAATTGCAATAGAAGTGCCAGTTTGTGGGTTACGACCTGTGCGTGCTGCACGATCTCTCACCATAAAGCTACCAAAACCCGTTAACTGCACACCGTCACCACCAGAAAGGGCTGATGTGATTGCTTCTGTTGTTGCGTTAAGTGCGCGAGCGGCGTCGGCTTTTGAAAGGCTTGCGCCTGAGGCAATTGCCTCGACTAGTTGTGCTTTGTTCATTTACTTATCTCCAGAAGTTATTTAAAGAAGATTCAGCGCTAGAGGTGACATCTATTAAGGAGGTAAGATATCATGAAAAAAACATTTACTTCGTCAGCCCCACACGCTAAATCTTAAGATTATTATAAGTCAAAATAGTACGTAAATGAATACTATTTTTAAAGAAAAAAATAGAACATTTAGAGGTATTTTTGATGTTTTTTAAGAAGAAAATAGAAAAAACTAACGATTATTCTCTTTTAGGGCCCTTGCCTTGTCTCTCTTCCAGTCCTTGTCTTTGATATCTTGGCGCTTATCGTGGGCCTTTTTTCCTTTGGCAACACCGATTTCAAGTTTTACTTTACCGCGCACCCAATACAGTTTTAAAGGCACCACGGTTGCGCCTTTTTGGTTAATCTTATCTCTTAATTTATTGATTTCCAGCCTGTGTAAAAGCAGTTTTCTTGTTCTGATTGGGTCAGGATCTACATGGGTAGATGCTGATATCAAGGGGGAAATATGTGCGCCAAATAAAAACAGCTCGTTGTTTTTCAGAATGACGTAGCTTTCTTTAATTTGTACCCTGTTATCTCTTAAGCTTTTTACCTCCCAGCCCTCTAAACTGATTCCAGCCTCAAGACTTTGTTCGATAAAATAGTCGTGCCTTGCTTTTTTATTAAGAGCAATTGTATTTGAGTTGTCAGTTTTTTTCTTTTTGCCCATGGAGAGATCTTTGCATCATATTTCTAAAAGCGCTATTGTGCCCTATTCACCGCAGCAGATGTTTGAGCTAGTTAATGCCATTAACGACTATCCGCAATTTCTTAACTGGTGCTCAGGTGCCTCTATTTTAAATCAATCTGACACGGAGATTACCGCCTCGGTTGAGATTAATAAAGGCGGCTTTAAACAAAAATTTACCACCAAAAACACGCTACATGCTTTTGATCTGATTGAAATGGAATTACTCGATGGCCCCTTCAAAACACTCTCAGGACAATGGCGCTTTGAAGTCCTAGGTGACAACGCGGCAAAAGTCGCCTTGGAATTGCAGTTTTCTTTTAAATCAAGGTTAATAGATATTGCGCTTTCGTCAATCTTCACTCAAATTGCCAACTCTCAATTGGACGCTTTTGTTGTACGTGCCAAACAAGTGTATGGCTAAAATCATTGCCTTTAACAAGCCTTTTGGTACTTTATGTCAATTTAGTGGCGAGGGTAACACCCTAGCAAAATACATAGACGTGCCCAGTATTTACCCTGCTGGCAGACTGGATAAAGACTCTGAGGGCCTGGTGATTCTTACTGATGATGGCAAACTGCAAAACCAAATCTCCAGTCCCAAATTTAATAAGCTCAAAACCTATGTGGTGCAAGTTGAAGGAGTGGTGAGTGATGACGCCATTCAACAACTGACTAATGGAATTACACTTAATGACGGGACTACCAAGCCAGCCAAAGCGCAAATTATTGTCAAGCCCGAATGGCTATGGCCGAGAGTGCCTCCCATTAGGCAGCGTAACAACATTCCAACCTCGTGGATTGAGCTCTCAATCAGCGAAGGCCGAAATCGCCAAGTAAGAAGAATGACTGCACATGTGGGCTTTCCAACACTGAGACTCATTCGCACCCAAGTGGGTGAATGGCAACTAAATAACTTAGCATTAGGCTCTTATGTCGTTCTTTAAATTGGCTTACCAGGCATTAATGTGTGATGTTGTTGATGAAAAAGTCCAGCTTACTCACCAACTTTTTGATGAAATACTGAATCAAGATTTAAACACTGATAGTACAACATCGGTTGAAACAATAGCCACGCCAGGTCGCCCCGAAAGACCCGAATTGGTTAGCTATCAAAACACGCCTAAACGGGATCGATCCGATCTCGGCATGATCAAGACCATCCACTCTATTTGTCATATTGAGTTTAACGCCATTAATTTAGCACTTGATGCGCTTTACCGCTTTCGACAAATGCCCGACCAATACTACCGTGATTGGGCCAAGGTTGCCCATGAAGAGGCGTTACATTTCACCATGCTTAATGACTACCTTAAGGAACTAGGCTATCAATACGGCGACTTTGAGGCGCACAACGGCCTCTGGGAAATGACGGTTGAAACAGACTACGACGTACTGGTGAGAATGGCCCTAGTACCGAGAGTGCTTGAAGCTCGGGGGCTGGATGTCACTCCTAGCATCCAAATTAAATTCAAAAAATCAAAATTTTCCAAGATGGCAGAGATATTAGAAGTCATTTTCCAAGATGAAATTGGCCACGTCAAAATTGGTAATTATTGGTACAAACACCTGTGCACGGAGCGTAGCCTTGAGCCGATAGAGACGTTTGATCGTCTCATTAAAAAACACGTGGGTAAAAGCTTGCGTGGGCCTTTTAATTGGGAGGCAAGGTTGCTTTCAGACTTCACTGAAGCCGAACTCAATTATCTAGAGCACGCCAATAGAGAGCGCACTAACTAGCCTCATCCATCGCCTCGTTGGCAAGCAAGTCGGCCATGTCATTCCCAGGGTCATCACTGTGTCCTTTAACCCAATGCCAGGCCACCTGAAAAGCTTGATTAAGTTCGTCTAATTGTTTCCACAGTTCAACGTTTTTCACCGGTTTTTTATTGGCGGTTTTCCACCCCTTTAGCTTCCACCCCTCAATCCAATCATTAATGCCTTGAATAACGTATTTGGAATCGGTGTATAAATCCACCGCAATATCTTTTGACTTAAGCGACTCTGGAGCTTTGATAGCTGCAGTCAACTCCATCTTATTATTGGTGGTGTTTTGCTCGGCGCCTTTGAGTTTTTTATCTTTACCTTTGTAACGCAGCCAAACACCCCAGCCACCTAAGCCAGGATTGCCGCGACAGCCACCATCGGTATAAATTACTATCCTATCCATAAAATTTAATTGTCCAAATTCGTTTGAAACCAAAACTCTAATAAGGCCATATGCCAGAGACGCGAGCCATTCAGTGCTGTCATATAATCCCTAGGGGAATGGATCACTTTTTGAACATAACTTTGATTAAAAATACCGCGATTAACGCAAGCGCTAGAGGTGAGTATATCAGACATAAAATCTAGAAATTCACCCTGAACATACTTCAATGCAGGCATAGGAAAATACCCTTTTTTACGGTCAATCACACTGTCCGGCAATAACCCCCTTGAGATTTGTTTTAACGGATACTTGCCCTCTTCTCTCATCTTCAACTGAGGCGGTAATTGCAACGCCCATTCCACCAATTTGGTATCCATAAATGGTACGCGCGCCTCCAAACCCCAAGCCATTGTCATGTTGTCCACTCGTTTCACTGGGTCGTCAACAATTAACCGGGTAATATCGGTACGAAACACTTTGTCCATAAAGGTCTCTGCGCCCGATTTTAAAAACTCTTTATTGAGCCAGCCGTGAGTATGATTTTCACCGTGATATTGTTTATTCACCGTATTCAGAAAATCCTCGTGCGACCGATCTACATAATGTTTGGAGAAACGACTAATTTCATCGCCCTGCTCGGCCGCCATTCTTGAGTACCAAAAATAACCGGCAAATGCCTCGTCAGCGCCTTGGCCCGACAACACCACCTTGATATGTTTTGACACTT
>JBBWVR010000084.1:0-11061 GCA_050256315.1 Gammaproteobacteria bacterium
ACTACATCGCTTGTAGGGTGTGAGCAACAGGTTAGAATATAACCCTCTTCCTCGTGGGATTTCAACAGTCCGCCTTGCGCGTCCATGTCAACCGTACCCTCGGTCATTTTCGCTCTGCACGTGCCGCACATACCCATCGAACAGGCGAACGGTACACCGATACCTTGTGCTTGAATCGCCGACAAAATACTGTCATTGCTGGCACAAGAGATTGTTTTTCCTGTCTCTGTCAACCTCACACTGTACTCAACAACTTCACCACTATATTCCACCTCCACAACCGGCTCTTCATGAGGTTCGGCCATATTTTGTTGTGCTGTTGAGCTTTCAATATCAAAACTCTCTTGATGGTAACAGTTCATATCAAAACCACCCACCTGAAGAAGCTTTTTGGCATTCACCATATAGGTTTCCGGGCCACAACAGTACACTTCGCGCTCAAGGTAATCCGGCACTAGGCGCGTCAACATTTCTGTGTCTAAAAAACCACTTTCACCCTGCCAAGTCACATCCGCCTTATCACAAACATAATGCAGCTCAAAATTTGACTGGTGATGGGCATAATAATCCAACTCGTATTTGCCAATTAAATCCTCTGGCGTTTGTGCATTGTGAACAAAGACAATGTCAACATCAATCGCCAAATCGACAAAATAACGCGTCATCGACAGCATTGGTGTAATACCACTACCACCCGACATCAATAAGACTTTCGGCCTAGGCTTGTCGAGTGCCACACTGAATGATCCGCCAATATTAAGTGCATCAATAACATCACCCACCTTAAGATTGTCATGCATCCAATTAGTAACAATACCATCGACCATACGCTTTGAAGTAATGGTAATGGTGTGCGGCCTAGTTGGACTTGAGGCAATCGTATAGGTGCGCATCACATCCGCACCATCAATATTTAAGAATAGTGTTGTGTGCTGACCCGGCAAAAACTGAAACCAAGCGTCTTTCTGTGATTTAAACCTAAAGCTTTTAACATTGTGCGTCTCTTCAATGATTTCTATGCATTCGAGGGGCGCCAAATCACCTTCCCACTTTGGCAAATTTTCATGATCAATGTTTGGAAAATTTATTGAACTCATATTCACTGCCCAAGACAACAAGAAAAAACCATTATTGTAGCACTTTATACCGATAACCCCTCTTAAGAGACCATCTTTGAAATGCTACAAATCAACCCAAAATATTTCCAAATTAATTTGATTTAAGCAGCTGTAAAAAATGCGAATTTTATCAGTGAAGCTTGAGTTGTATGATTACATTATTCAATGGATAAAATCGAAATACATTATGCATTTAGCCGGTGATGATATTGTGCTCCGGACCGTACGGAAATTCAGTAATGTCATAAGCACTGTCTTCAGTGATAACCATCACGTCATGCTCGCGATATCCACCCGCACCTGCCTGCCCTTCAGGAATCATAATCATCGGCTCCATCGAGACCACCATGTTCTTCTGTAGAACAGTGTCAATGTCCTCGCGCAGCTCGATGCCGGCCTCGCGACCGTAGTAATGCGAAAGAACGCCAAATGAGTGGCCGTAGCCAAAAGTACGAGACTCAAGTAAACCGTACTCTTCAAATATTTTATTAAGCTCAAGCGCGATGTCTCTACAAGCAACACCAGGCTTGATAAGCTTCATGCCTTCTTCGTGCACTTTAACATTCACTTCCCAAAGTTTCAACGATGCATCGTCAACATGATCGAAGAACAGTGTGCGCTCAAGAGCGACATAGTAACCAGAATTCATAGAGAAGCAATTGAGGCTAAGAATATCGCCTTTTTGCACTTTGCGGGTGGTAACTGGATTATGGGCACCATCGGTATTAATGCCAGACTGAAACCAAGTCCAAGTATCCATTAATTCAGAATTCGGAAATCTTTTAGCAGTTTCTCTGATCATTGCCTGGGTTGAGTGCAATGCAACTTCGTGTTCTGGAGCGCCCTCTTTAATAGCTTCGACCATAGCTGCACCACCAATGTCGCAAATATTAGCGCCATGAATAATATGAGCAATTTCTTCGTCAGATTTAATCGAACGCATATTCATACAATCAACAGAAACATCAACAAGTTGAGTCTTGTCAAAAGCGCACTGGAGTTTGTTCAGGCGTTCCATAGTGATATGATCGTGCTCAATGCCAATTTTTCCTTTGTTGGCAACAAGTGTCTGCAACGCATAAAAGAAACTGTCTTTTTGCCAATCGGTATAAACCAAGTTTTCACCAAAAGTACGGCGATACGGCTGTCCGCCGTCGATATTTGCCGTGACTGTCGTAGCCTTGTCTTGCGTAACAACCAACGCATAAGGGCGGCCGAATGAACAGTAAAGAAAATCACTGTAATAATTAATACCGTGGATAGAAGTAAGGATAACTGCATCAATATTATTTGCAGCCATATGCGCTCGCAGCTTTATCAGTCTGTTTTGAAATTCCCCATCACTAAACGTATGAACAATCTTATCACCGTTTGGGATGATTTTCGTTCTTGGCATATTCATATCCTAACCCACATAGTTAAAAAATGCGGATATTAATCAAGTTTTCTACAAATAGCAAGTTGTTTCTTTAACAAAATAAAAAAAATATTTAATTATCTTTTATTCAAATTATTTCATTAAGTTTCTTCTTGTTTGGGCTGCTGATCGACCAATATCATCCGTGCACCCATTTCACCAATCATCATCGTTGCAGCCGCAGTATTGCCTCTGATAATGCGCGGCATAATGGAGGCATCAATAACGCGTAAGTTATTCATTCCTCTTACTTTTAAGTCTTTTGGAGAGACCACAGCCAGCTCATCAACCCCCATTTTGCAAGTGCCAACTGGGTGAAAAACAGTGGTGGCGGTGTTGCGCAGGTATTGCAGTATTTGCGCATCGCTTTGTACGTCTTTTCCAGGTGCCATTTCCATGCCTCGCACAGCATCAAACTCGGACGAAGCCAAAACCTCTCTGGCTTTTTTCAAAGCCTCAACCATCGCAACTTCATCCCTTGGATCTGAGAGAAAGTTATGGTCGATCAAAAGTTTTAAATCGTCGTTATCTCTGGCAAGCTTTATACTGCCAACACTGCAAGGTTGTAGAAGACAAGTAAACAATGAATAACCGTGGCCAAACTCAAACTTTCTACCTCGATGACTTCTAAAGGTCGGGGTAAAGTGAAACTGAACATCGGGCAAATCGCCGCTTATACTTTGAGTTTGGGCAAAACCACCAGCTTCGACATAATTGGTTGTCCACCAACCCATTTTTTTGAAGTAATAGCGAAAGGGTGCGGGAGCAACACGACTCAAGAGGCTGCGCCATGAGACACCAATAGACTCAGTCTTATTCGATCTCACGGTTACCATGGAATCTAGATGATCTTGTAGATTCTCACCAACCCCAGCAAGGTCTTGTTTGCATTCAATACCTAAAGCCTCAAGCTCTTGTTTATTGCCGATGCCAGAGCTTAACAACAGTCTTGGTGAGTCAATTGCACCAGCACATAGTATGACCTCTTTACGGCACCTGATTTTGTAGCCAAACGTGTCAATTTTAATGTTTACCGCTTTGGCAATATTGCCTTCAATATCAATCGAAAGCACTTTCATGTCGCTGAGCACTCTTAGGTTTGAACGTTGTGCAATAGGTTTTATAAAAGCCGAATAGGCACTGACACGCACACCATTATTTTGTGTCACTTTATAAACACCAAGCCCCAGTTGCGAACCCGCATTAAAGTCAGGATTTTCTGCCAAACCCGCTTCAGCGCCTGCGCGGACAAATCGCCTGGCTGCTGGATTCACATCTTGCGGATTAACAACCGATAACTCACCTTCACTACCATGAAAAATAGAATCGCCGCCAGTACAGTCACTCTCTAAATATTTAAAGATAGGCAAAACATCCTCGTAAGACCAACCCTCACAGCCCAGTGCAGCCCAATGATCGTAATCCTGCTTGTTACCACGAATATAGACCATGGAATTAATAGCGCTTGAGCCGCCCAGACACTTGCCACGGTTGATGGTGATTGTTCGGCTATTCAAGTTTTTTTGTGGCATGCCTTGATAGGCGTAATCGTATTTTTTATTGCCGTAAAGTCCAAAAATGCCAGCAGGTATTTGAATCCAAGGACTTTTATCACTACCACCAGCCTCTATCAAGCAGACTGTTATATCTGGATCTTCGCTCAAGCGGTTGGCAAGTACGCAGCCCGCAGTCCCAGCACCAACAATGATGTAGTCATACTGACTTGATTTTGGCACCTTATCCTGCTCTTGCGCCGTGCTGTCTTCTACAGAATCACTCATGAGCAGCCGTGTTGTCCTGAATACCTATTAACCTTTGGTGATGACCAGCCAACAAGAGCCTCTTTTTCAGGCTTATAGACCTCCACCTTAAGTGGAAAACAAGTTGCAGAGTCGCTAGAATGAGTGCTGCTGCAATCACCACCAGGGCACGCTGACAGGGCACCCAGCAAATCAATCTCGGCAAAAAACTCAATAAAATCACCTGGTCTAACGGGGCTTGCCTTCATAAAATATTGGTGTGTATCCTTGGTAAAACCGGTACACATAAAGACGTTTAAAACATCATGAATTAAATGCTCAATTTCGTCAATCGACTTGTCTTCGTAGGCAGCCATTGCCCTGCACAGATTCGAGTGACAACAATAATGATAGTTTTGGTTATTAAGCGCCATATGGGTATAAGGATCGCAGCGCGTACCAATAACATCGTGAACACTGCCGCCATCTTCATCCCAACCGTACCAATCAAGTGTGTCATAAGTAATAGTGGCCATTGGTCTAAGATACGGGAAGTTACTCCAAAGACGATCACCAGTACTGACATGAGTGCCGTAAAGCGCTCGAGTCTTACCGGAATAAAAACGCTCATTCAAATCGCCCTTATGCCAAAGATTTAAATCACCAACTTGGGAACCCTCAACACTGACACTCCGAAAAAAATGACCGGCCGGTGCGTGAAAGGTTTTTGCCTCTCTTGGAGGGATAAGTATCTCGTCAACCAAGGCCATACACTCTCTAGCCTTTTGGTACATCGTCATATTCGCTGGTGGCAATGAATCCGTAGGGTAAGAGATCACAGCAGTATTGCCAAGTCGGTCCTGTGCGTAAGCCGGCTTTGGATTTTGTGGTTTGTATTTCACAATTAATCAAATTCCGTGGCGTGAATTAAAAGCATCATGTTACCCTTGTTCGTTTTTTGCTGACCCGAAGCCACCACCGCCCGGCGTTTTTAATACAAAAACATCGCCGATTGACACTTCAACTTGCCCGTTAGTGCCCAAATCGGTTGTTGTGTTGTTGCTGTGAGCGACGTAATTTTCGCCAACAGCACCCGACTCACCACCTTCGAGACCATAAGGAGGCACTACTCGATGGCCAGCAATCATATTAACCGTCATTGGCTGCAGAAAGCGCATTCGTCGATCAACTCCCTCACCCCCTTTATATTTGCCGGCACCGCCAGAGTTTTCTCGGATACTGAAAGATTCCAGGCGCACTGGAAAGCGCCACTCTAATACCTCAGGGTCGGTCAGTCGAGAGTTGGTCATATGAGTGTGAACAGCGCTACAGCCATTTTGTCTGGCGCTTGCGCCAGAGCCGCCACAGATTGTCTCGTAATTTTGCACGCTTTCATTGCCCCAAATGAAGTTGTTCATTGTGCCTTGTGATGCCGCTACAACACCCAAAGCGCCAAATAGCGCATCAACAATGTATTGCGAGGTTTCAACATTGCCTGCAAACACCGCTGCGGGATAGACTGGATTAATCATACTTTTTGCAGGAATGATGAGTTTAATCGGTTTTAAACAGCCTGCATTGAGCGGAATATCGTCATCAACCAAACAACGGAGCACATAAAGAACCGCCGCGTAACAAATCGCACTCGGCGCATTGTAATTGCCTGGATGCTCGACGCTGGTGCCAGTGAAATCAATGGTTGCACTGCGACTTTCATGATGAATCTTAATTGACACACTGACTTGGTGGCCGTCATCCATTTTATAGGTGAATTCAGAATCCTCTAGGTTTTCAAGCGCCCGTCTGACCGACTCCTCGGCGTTATCTTGTACGTGCTGCATGTAAGCATGGACTGTATCAAGGCTGTAATAATCAATAATAGCAATCAACTCTTGCGCACCCTTTTCACAAGAGGCGACTTGCGCCTTAAGGTCGGCAATGTTCTGCGCCACGTTGCGTGCAGGATGTGAGGTTGAATTTAACAGCGTTTCAATTTCTTTCTCTAGAAACCTTCCTTCAGAAACCAGTTTGAAGTTATCAATGACAATACCCTCCTCCTCGATATAAGTCGAATATGCGGGCGCGGAACCTGGCGAGATACCGCCAATATCAGCATGATGGCCACGACTAGCAACATAAAAAATAACCGCTTTACCCTGCTTGTCGAATACAGGCTTAATCAGGGTTATATCGGGCAGGTGGGTGCCGCCATTGTACGGCGCATTGATGAGGTAGGCATCGCCAGACTTCATCGTTGCACTGTTTTCACGAATAATGGTTTTTATAGATTCGCTCATCGAGCCAAGATGCACAGGCACATGTGGTGCATTCGCTACCAGCTCGCCCTCTGGGGTAAAAATGGCGCAAGAAAAATCCAATCGCTCTTTAATGTTGACAGAGACGGCAGTATTTTCAAGCACAGTGCCCATTTGCTCGGCAACACTCATAAATAGATTGTTAAATATTTCCAGCATCACCGGATCAACATTGGTACCAATAGCGTGCTGTCGATCCAAAGGTTTAACTCTCTCGAGAATCAAATCGTTATTGTCACTCAGCACCCCTTGCCAGCCAGGCTCAATCACAATGGTGGAGGTAGCCTCAATAATAATAGCGGGACCCTCTACTACCTCGCCAAATGCCAATTCACTGCGATTATAAAAAGCAGTATCATTTCTTACCCCAGCCATCACAATGGCTTGTCGAGTCAAAATCCGGTTGCACGCTGGGTGTTGAGCGCTGCTTTTCTGGGCATGAAAGGCATTGTGTGAAACCGCCTCGAGTTGAATGGACTCTACAATCAATTGTTTTTCTTTAGAGATAAAGCCAAACCTTGTCAGATGAGCGCTCTCAAAGTCATGGATGATTGCCTTAAGTGTGCCAAATTTAACAGCTATGGCGCTATCGCTACCAAGGTAACGAAGATGCAAGCGCTGATGGAATGTCGACGAATTAGCTTGCACACCTTGCTCAACCAACTGACGCTCACTTTGCTGTCTTAATGTTTCTAATTTATCTGCCAACATCGGCATAACATCAGCTTTTAGCACAGCCTCGATAGCCAAGTCATTAATCACCCGAGTGTCTGCCAAACCCATGCCAAAAGCGGATAACACGCCCGCAAATGGATGAAGATGAATGCGCTTCATGTTCAATTTATCGGCGACCAAACAGGCGTGTTGTGCACCCGCGCCGCCAAAGCAGCACAATGTGTATTCACTAACATCATAACCTTTTTCGACAGAAATCTTTTTAATGGCGTTGCTCATATTTTCAATGGTAATAGACAAAAATCCTTCGGCCACATTCTCAGGCGTTGTATCTTTACCAGTCGTTTTCTTGATTTCATCAGCCAGTTTCTGAAATTTGTGCCTCACAATGTCAATATCCAATGCTTGATTTGCCTTTGGCCCAAAAACATGTGGGAAAAAATCTGGGTTAAGCTTGCCGAGCATAACATTACAGTCGGTAATGGTTAAAGGACCATCGTTACGATAGCAAGCAGGCCCAGGATTTGCGCCTGCAGAATCAGGGCCAACACGATAACGAGCGCCATCAAAATGCAATATTGAGCCACCACCTGCAGCCACAGTGTGAATTAGCATCATCGGTGCACGACAACGAACGCCAGCAACTTGAGTTTCAAAAGCACGCTCAAACTCACCTGCGTAATGCGATACATCGGTTGACGTGCCGCCCATATCAAAACCAATAAGCTTCTTAAATCCTGCATCTTCACAAGTCCTCACCATGCCAACAACTCCGCCTGCAGGGCCTGAAAGAATGGCGTCTTTACCTTGGAAAAATCTTGCATCCGTCAGTCCACCGCTGGATTGCATAAACATCAACCGACCTTTTTCTTCAGCTTCACCACCCAGAGCAGATTCAACTTGATTGACATAACGTCTAAGAATAGGCGATAAATAAGCATCAAGTACGGTGGTATCACCTCTAGAGACGATTTTCATCAAGGGGCTTACTCTATGACTCACCGACACTTGTGAAAAACCAATAGTGTTCGCTATTTCTTCAGTTTTCTTTTCGTGCTCAGTAAATCGATAGCCATGCATCAGCACGATAGCAATAGAGCGATAACCTTTATTAAAAGCTTGCTGCAATAGCTGCTCTGTGAGGTTTAAATCAAGCGGACAGATAACTGTCCCTTTCGCATCGAGACGCTCATCAATCTCAATCACATCAGCATATAGCATTTCGACAAGCTCGATATCCAGTGCAAAGAGTTTTGGTCGATTCTGATAACCGATACGCAAAATATCTTTAAAGCCCTTACTGATAGCCAATAGGGTTTTTTCGCCCTGACGCTCTAATAGTGCATTGGTAGCAACCGTAGTTCCCATTTTTATTGTACCGATGTCAGCCATTGGGATGGCTTGCCCCTGATTTAAATTAAGCAGATCGCGAATTCCTTGAATAGCAGCGTCCGGATATTGCGCAGGATTTTCAGAGAGCAACTTATGCGTTAAAAGCTCACCGTCAGGCCTACAACCGATAATATCGGTAAAAGTGCCGCCACGATCAATCCAGAATTGCCAGCGATTATCTTCTGATAGAGTTTGTGAATTCATACAGCTTGCTTTGTTAAACATGGATAGTATATTTTAAAACCGGCCCATCAGTACTTTATTGCTTGTTTATCACCTCATTGAACGAGAGTTTTCATTAAGGGCCAACCAGAGTGCGGACAGGCACTATGAAATCGAAAAACTCAATAACTCAGGTGAAAAAATATCATTGGACAGCTAATTAACTAAGGAACAAAATGCGCGATATTATTACTGTCTAATCTGACAGTGCTATTGAGGGTAATCAAAATGCAAAATCAGCATTTATTGGGCTTTGTTTTAGTTTGCTGCGCGGGACTGGTGTGGAGCTTTGGTGCGCCAATAATACGCTCTTTAGATCATGTGGAGCTCTATCGCTATCAGTATCTAATTTCTCGTATGTTTGTGGCTGTCCCAATAATACTGCTTTATATCCTCTACCGAGATAGGCGCAATGTTTTAAAAAATATGAAAGGTATTAATCGCTTTAGCTTGCTGGGAGCATTGTGTCTTGCACTTTCGTCAATTGGCTGGATATACGCTCTCACCATAACCAGTGTTGCTGTACCTATGTTGATGTTTGCTACTGCGCCCTTATTGTCCGGTGTTTTAGGATATTTTTTATTGGGTGAAATGCTGAGTCGCACTACAATAATGAACACCACACTGGTAATCGTTGGCGTCTTTATCATGGTCATTGGTGCGGTCGATGAAAATATTGCACTAGGTGCTTTTCTTGGTTTTTTAGTTGCATTGGGTTTTTCCCTTTTTACTATTACCCTACGATATAACCCAGATACTCCCAAGCTTTTAACACCTACTTTATCAATGATTTTTACCGCTCTTTTTTGCACAATGATTTTGCTTTATTACGGTGACTCTTTCATCATGCCAGTAAAAAATCTCCAGCTAAGTTTGCTGCATGGAATTTTTGGCAGTGTGGGCATAATACTTTACGTTCTAGGGTCAAAGTATTTACCAACAGTGGAACTTGCCATGCTCTCTCTTGTTGATATTGTCTTTGCTATATTTTGGGTATGGGTACCCTTTGTTGGCATTAACGAGACGCCCGAGAGAAATACACTGATTGGTGGTGTGTTTATATTGGGTGCTATCATTTTCCAAGGGCTAAAAGCTCGTAAGCCACAATCAACAACCGTACTTTAAAAGGAGTTAATAAGTGCCAAATAATTATTTCTTGGGTTTTGTCTTAGTCTGTCTCGCAGGCCTTGTGTGGAGCTTTGGCGCACTGACTTTACGCCATTCGATAAATTTAGAAGCTCATCTGATGCCGTTTCTTTTTTATCGGGGTTTCAGTGTTTTTGTCATTATTTTTCTCTTTGTTTGGTACAGGGATGGCAAGAGAGTGTTAAGCAATGCTAAAAGGCTTGATCGTTATAGTCTTTTAGGCTCGTTGATCTTGGGACTTGGCATGGTAAGTTTTGTTTTCTCTATTACCAAAACGACGATGGCTATTAGTATGATTATGCTTGCTATTGCACCTCTTGTAACTGCCGTGCTAGGATTTTTGTTATTACGGGAAAAACTCAGTAGAACCACTTTATTCAATATGTTTGTTGTTATTGCAGGTGTTGCAGTCATGCTAAACAATGTTAGTGATACTGGCTCTTTGTTAGGTGCAGCAGTTGGCTTTTTCGTGGCCTGTTGCTTTGCTTTATTTACTATCACATTAAGACACAATCCAGATATTCCAAAATTAATCACTCCAGGAATTGCGGGTCTTTTTTGTGCACTTTGCGCATTCATATATATTGTTACAAATGACATTTCTTTCACATTGTCAGCAATGAATATGACTATGGCAATCACAAGTGGCACACTGGTTGGCATAGGCTTGATTCTTTATACACTCGGTGCAAAATACTTGCCCGCTGCTGAGCTCATCTTGCTTTCTCTAATGGAAGTGGTAGTAGGTATTTTTTGGGTTTGGTTGCCGATATTCGGTGTCAACGAAGTGCCAGCAACCAATACCATTATGGGTGGTGTCATTATTCTTATTGCGATTGTTTTTCAAGGCCTCAAAAGCCGAAAGGCACAAACTTTACCAATGCCATGATTGAGCCCACCTACGAAAAACAGGTTGTCTGCAATGAATAATAAGTATTTATTGAGTTTTATTCTTGTTTGCGCATCGGGCATTGTTTGGAGCTTTGGTTCAACTATTGTCCGACTTATGGAAGATGCAGAAAGCTATAGAATTCCAT
>JBBWVR010000085.1:0-3862 GCA_050256315.1 Gammaproteobacteria bacterium
GCCCAAAAACTTTACAATCGTACTGATGACACCGGGTTGTAAGTTTCTTTATTCCCGCTATACATTCATCTGACCCTAGATAAATAAATTGCTCTGGATAAGCATAAGTCTCGTGAACGGTGGCGCTTTCCAAGATGATCAATCCAGCACCCCCACGCGCCCTGGCCTCATGATAAGCAATTAACTCCTCGGTTACTTTACCATGATGCCCAAGAGTGGTACCATGAGGGCCAAAGATAAGGCGGTTTTTGAGTGCAACTTTACCTAGGTTTGCGGAGGAAAATAAGTGTGGAAAATGCTGCATATTACATAGACTATCTTAAAGCGCATTAGAATTATTAATGCTGAGTTTACATATACTGCCCTATAATTTGCACATATTTCATTCCTTTACAACTAAGCACATGAATGCAGAGAACAACCCGATCAGTGACTGGTTCGACGAAAAGTGGCTTAAACGCATTGATAAAGATCTCAAAGAGTCAACCGGCCTACCCAACGCGCTGTACACTGAGCCTAAATTTCTAAAACTAGAAAACGAACAGTTACTACCAAGTTCATGGATTTTGGCTGGATTTGCCCATCAAGTGCCTAATATCGGTGATGCTATACCCATCACGGTTGCTGATAATCCACTGATCTTATTGCGAGATAATAATAATCAGATTCAGGTGTTCCACAATGTTTGCTCACATCGAGGTGCCAAGCTTATTGACTCGGCATGCGAGAAAGCTAACGCATTGGTTTGTCCAAATCACTTCTGGACCTACGGTTTAGACGGAAAAATTCAAGCACGACCACATTTTTTTGGCGGTGAAAAGCATGACACCCACTTGCCTGGAAAAGGCCCACAAGGATTGAAGCTTGTACGTTCTGCTATTTGGCATGATTTAGTTTTTATCAATCTTGATAGCAAAGCTAGCCCTTTTGATCAATATATCAAGCCAATGGCTGACCGGCTCAAGGATTATGATATGTCCAGTTTGCAACATGCGGGTGTTTTGGAATGGCAACTTAATTGCAACTGGAAACTGGTGCATGAGAATTTTATTGAGCCTTATCATGTTTTTGCAGTTCACCCAGAGCTGCTCGAGTTTGGGCCAATGAATAGGCGCCGCGCATCTGAATATGATCAACATTGTTTTTTTAATGACTATCAATTTCCCAACCCTGACAGCAGTCGAGGCGACGGATTACCGCATTTCCCGAACCCTACCAAAACCATGGAAAATCAAGTTTTATGGTTTCATATGTTTCCAACGCTTTCTTTAGAAATATTCCCCAATCAATTGGCAGTTTGGGAACTAATACCCATTTCACCCGAGAAAACCATAGAGCGCATTCATGTTTATTTAATTGGCGATGCCGCTACTTCTAAGGAGTTTTCCGAAAGCAGACAAAAAGTATTTGATACCTGGCATGGACTCAATGAAGAAGACATTAATGTTATTGAGCGCATGCAACAAGGGCGGAGCTCGCCAGGCTTTGATGGTGGCACACTCTCACCCTATTGGGATGGCGCTACTCAGCATTATGCTCAACTCATGTTGAATGCTTTGAAAGCACATGACAAGAGTATGCCCAAACAGAAGCGATAAAGAAATTTATCACTGCAATGAGACCACCTATAAAAGATTCCAATCAACCTCCAAAAGGCGCCTCATTGATGATCAATACTTCAGAACTCTCAGTCGACAATCCCAGAGCACTCCTTGGCGACATTAAACATGCAGGCTCGCCAGTTTCGATAAATTACAACCTTGCCTTGGTCTCCTAAACTTTGTTGAACGACACCATATTAAAGGAACCTTCAAGCCAACAGTGGTATTTCTTAAAGCAAACCCCTCTCAATCATCCATAAAGTAATCAGCCTTAATCTTGGATACACACTTTAACCCCTGCGCTTACGGTGGTAGGCCAGCAAGTTAGTAATTTCAAAAACGATAGTAGCGGCCGCTAAAGAAGTTAATTCTGCATGATCATAAGCCGGTGAGACCTCTACAACATCTGCTGAAATAATGTTTAACCCAGCCAAACCACGCAAAACACCAACAAGTTCTCGAGATGACATGCCTGCTATTTCGGGGGTGCCAGTGCCAGGCGCATGAGCAGGATCTAACACATCAATATCGATTGATAAATACATTGGGTGGTCCCCAACACGATCTCTAATGCGTTTAACCACATAATCAATTCCCTTTTCCTGGAACTCATCACAATGCACCACTTTAAAGCCTAATTCCTCGTCATTAATCAAATCGTCCCGAGAATACAATGGTCCTCGAATACCAACGTGCATTGAGGCGCCCTCTAGAAATAAATTTTCTTCAGCCGCCCTCCTAAAAGGTGTGCCGTGAGTATAAGGGGCCCCATAATAAGTATCCCAAGTGTCTAAATGTGCATCAAAGTGAACGAGTGCTACCGGGCCGTGATAATGATTAACTGCGCGAAGCAGCGGTAGAGCAATTGTATGGTCACCACCCAGACTAATGATGGTGTCCACTTTTCCCAACAAGTCTGTGGCCGCTATTTGAATTTCTACTACTGCTTTCTCAATATTATATGGATTGCAAGCTATATCTCCAGCGTCTGCCACTTGTTGTTCAGCAAAAGGTTCGGTGTCATAAGCGGGATGATACTGAGTGCGGAGATGCCTTGAGGCCTGTCGGATAGCTTGCGGCCCAAATCTTGCGCCAGGCCGATAACTGGTCCCTGCATCAAATGGAATACCTACAATAGCCACATCACAGTGAGGAACGTCACGTAATTCCGGCAACCTAGCAAAAGTAGAGGGACCGGCAAAGCGGGGGACCACAGTGCCACTGACAGGCTGAATAGGGATATTGTCTGAATTGCTCATTTTTTCTCCTTGGGTGCAAATGTAATTTAGACTACTATATATAAAACATCCTGCTAATAGTTATACCATTACAGTGGTCATAATTACCCATTCTTACCTTTTTATATTACAGAGCAACAGGTTAATCTAACAAAATCGTCAAAATTTCGCTCATAGATTTTTTCTGTTTGGCTGCAGTGGGCACAGTAGCGTCTTTACTTGGGTGCCCCACAGCAAGAATCATCATCGCTCGATTCGACTCTGGCCTTTCACATATTTCATTTAGAAAGCGCATTGGATTAGGAGTGTGCGTCAAAGACGCCAGACCTGATTGATGGAGCGCAGTAATCAAGACACCCGCTGCAATACCCACGCTTTCGGTAACGTAGTAATGCTTGTATTTTTCACCATTACCATCAACACCATAACGTTCAGCAAAAATTACAATAAGCCAAGGCGCTTTTTCTAGGTGCTCTTTTGTTGCGCATGTACCTAAAGGCTCAAGGGCATTAATCCACTCATCCCCACCCTTTCCTGAATAAAATCTTTGCTCTTCAACTTCTGCTGCTTGGCGGATTCTTTGTTTAATTTTGGAGTTAGAAATAGCCACAAAGTGCCAGGGCTGTTGATTGGCGCCACTGGGTGAAAAGCCCGCGGCGCGAACGCATGACTCAACTACAGAAAGATCAACCGCTCGATCTGAAAAATGGCGTACAGTATGGCGTTTAGCCATAAGTTTAGAGAATGAGATTGCCGCCTGCAGTGCTTCCTCATCATTAAGTTCGAGACGATCTGGCAAAGGAATTGGCAGGTAATTCTTCTTACTATTTTTCACTACTTAAAACCTTCGCTTTAGAGGGGGGTTTAAGTATAACTCCTGTAGAGGCATAATTAAGGCTTTGCTGATAAAAGCCCTATTTTTGGCATTAACTGCGACAACAGCATGCCTACCAACATTAATCCGCAACCAAGCAGGCCTCTGGCGGGCAACTGCTCGTCTAACAACAACCAACCACCCAGTAA
>JBBWVR010000086.1:0-6004 GCA_050256315.1 Gammaproteobacteria bacterium
ATCAACACGATCCATCACGTTGCAGTATTCGTGTACACCACGTCCAGTCTTACCCATAAATCCAACAGCATGGCAATCATCGTGGTGAACCATGGCATCGTACTTGTCCGCCAAATCACAGATCTTATCAAGCTGTGCCACTGTGCCGTCCATTGAGAACACGCCATCTGTGGTAATCAAAATGCGTCTTGCGCCGCCCTCTTTAGCTTCCATTAATTTAGCCTCAAGATCGACCATGTCGTTATTCTTATAACGGTAACGAGCCGCTTTACAAAGGCGAACGCCATCAATAATCGAGGCGTGGTTTAGCTCATCAGAAATAACTGCATCTTCTTTACCGAGGATCGTTTCAAACAAGCCAGTATTGGCATCGAAACAAGCCGCGTAAAGAATGGTTTCTTCCATGCCGAGAAACTCTGTAACTTTACTTTCAAGTGCTTTGTGAATACTTTGCGTACCACAAATAAAACGCACAGATGAAAGTCCAAAACCCCAGTCACTAAAACTGTCTTTCGCCGCTTGAATAACCTCAGCATTATTGGCAAGACCGAGGTAGTTATTAGCGCACATGTTTACAACCTCTTCACCACCCTCTAGGATGATGTGGTTTTTTTGAGCGGACGCAAGAACGCGTTCCGTTTTCCACAAACCTGCTACTTCAATTTCTGCCAAATCTTTTTGCAGGCTTTCTTTTGCGCTTTTAAAACTCATAGTAATCGTTTTTGGATTCAACTTCCCAATTTAGAATGACTTTGCCCGACTGTCCAGAACACATCACATCAAAACCTTTTTGGAAATCGGTGTAGTGAAAATGGTGAGTAATGATCTTGTCCAGAGGCAGGCCGCTTTGAACCATCATTGAGCCCTTATACCAAGTCTCAAAAATTTCACGACCATAAATACCTTTGATTTGCAGGCCTTTAAATACCACCAAGTTCCAGTCAATACCCGAACCAGGAGGCATAATCGCCAACATGGCAATCTTGCCGCCGTTAATCATGAATTTGAGCATATCACCAAACGCCTGAGGAGAGCCAGACATCTCTAAACCAACGTCAAAACCCTCAAAAATACACAGCCTATCTAAAAAATCCTTGGAAATCTTTTCTTTGCTCGCGTTTAGCGGAATGGCTTTTGGAACAACCTCCCTCACAAGGTTAAGGCGGTATTCGTTTAAATCCGTAATAACAACATTGCGAGCGCCGGCGTGAACAGCAACCATGGCCGCCATAATTCCAATCGGTCCAGCACCAGTAATAAGCACATCTTCACCCAACATGTCAAATGAAAGCGCCGTATGCACAGCATTGCCAAAGGGGTCAAAACAAGCCAGTAAGTCTGTAGAGACGTCCTGTGTTGGTCTAAATATGTTTTCAGCAGGTACAGCAATATATTCTGCAAAAGCACCATCACGATTAACGCCAATACCAACGGTGTTTGGGCAAAGGTGCTTACGACCACCTAGGCAATTACGACACCTGTTACAAACTATATGACCTTCTGCCGAGACCACATCATCGACTTTTAGACCCTTAACACCGTCTCCCATATCTGCAATAACACCGGCAAACTCATGGCCAGTTATCATTGGTGTCTTAATCGTTTTCTGTGCCCATTCGTCCCAATTATAAATATGGACATCGGTGCCGCAAATAGCTGTCTTTTGCACCTTGATAAGAACCTCGTTACTGCCAACTTCTGGCATGGGCACATCCTCTAACCAAATACCTTTTTCTGAATAACTTTTAACTAATGCCTTCATTGAGTAACTCCTATTTGATGTGTCAAAATTCATACGCCAAGAGTGGTTGCTTGATGAGATGACTATTTTAGTTAATGATACTTTTACTTTGGATTAATTTTTGAGACATACCAAGAATAATTCAATTAATACCAAATAATATTATCCATTTTACTGATAAAACGTCTCTAAAATCGCTATCCAATAAGATTTAGAACGCCAAGCGCAACTTAGAGAAAGTCCGTATTTATTGAGTCATTTCCTTGACTTATGCGCCACTTTAGACCAATCTAAAATGTTAGCATTAGTTGAGGATAAAGTCTGATAATTGTGGATTATAGTAGTTCATTTTAATACACATATAGCATTTGTATACTGAGTTTTATTTGGTATCATCTATGATTAATAAATCTAACACGTGAATTGATCACCACAGGATAAAGAATGAAACTAAAAAAAGCTTCAATTGCCCTAATATTATCATTAGCGATTTCAGGCACCTCACAGGCAGGTTTTTTTGACAACCTGTTTGACTTCGGCCAGAAAGGTGCAGACAATGTTGTTGAAGGAACAACTTCAGCAGTAAAAAGCGTCGGTGACACCATTGCCAATTCTGCCAACTTTATTACTTCAGGCCTTACCGAACTTAAAATCAAGGCGCAACTGGGTGACAACGATGCAGAATACAAATTAGCGGTTATTTATGACACCGGCAACGGCGCTGAAGTGGATAAAGCAAAAGCCTTTGGCTTGTACGAAGATGCTGCCGATGGTGGCGTTATGTTGGCACAATTTGTTTTAGCACAGAAATACGACAAAGGTGAAGGGGTTACACAAAACCCTCAAAAAGCTTTTCAACGTTATTTAGAAGCTGCTGAACAAGGTTACGCCAGGGCGCAATATCATGTTGGTGTTAAATACGATAATGGCATAGGCACACTTGAAGATAATGCGTTAGCACTGCAGTGGTATCAAAAAGCAGCAGATCAAGGGCACATCGAAGCGCAATACAGCACTGGCCAAAAATATCTTAACGGTGAGGGCGTTGAATCAGACTCAGTAATGGCGGCACAATGGCTGCTTTCTGCAGCAAAGCAAGGACATAGCAACGCCCAAATTGCTATGGGTTCGCTTTATATGAATGCTATAGGCGTTGACCACAACTTAGACGAAGCCTTGGCTTGGTTTACTAAGGCCAACGACCAGCAAGGGGTGACTGTAGCTCAGTATAAAATAGCACTTTCGCATGCAGGCAGTGACGACCAAAGGGCTTTTGAATGGTACTCAAAAGCTGCAGATAATGGCCACAGACAAGCCCAAACAAGCATTGCATTGGCATATGCCTCGGGCCAAGGTGTTGATGTTGATAACAACAAAGCACTTGAATGGTATGAAAAAGCCAATAATCAAGACGGCATTAAAACATCTCAAAGCGCCCTAGGAAATGCCTCACTTAAGAACGATGACGCCAAGGCCTTAACATGGTTTGAAAAAGCTGGTGATAAAACAGGCATTACGGCTGCTCAAATTAACCTTGGTAACGCGCTACTTGGAACTAACGACACAAAAGCGCTGGAATGGTTTGAAAAAGCTGGTGATAAAACAGGTATTATGGCTGCGCAAATTAACCTGGGTAACGCGCTACTTGGAAAAAATGACAATAAGGCCTTAGAATGGTTTGAAAAAGCTGGTTACACCGAAGGTGCGACTGCCGCTCAAATTAACCTCGCATTCATCCTTGCAGAAACCGACGAAAGAGGGGCGTTCGCTTGGTATACCAAAGCTGCCGAAGGTGGTCATATTGCAGCACAATACAAGTTAGCTCAAGTTTATGACGCCGGCCAACTTATCTCAGAAGATAACGAAAAAGCTGTTTACTGGTATCAAAAAGCAGCTGAAGCTGGACACATAGAAGCGCAGTACAATCTTGCTTATAAATACGATATCGGCGAAGGTACAGCAGAAAACAACGGTGAAGCCGTTAGGTGGTATTCAATTGCGGCCGATAAAGGTCATATTACTGCTCAAGCCAATCTTGCACAAATGTATGATCTGGGCGAAGGTGTTGCAGAGGATGATGCAAAAGCTTTAAAACTTTATAGTAAAGCAGCTCAACAAGGACATGCAATTGCTCAACTCAACCTTGCCATCAAATACGACAATGGTGATGGTGTTTTTGAAGACAACGAAGAGGCTGTCTATTGGTATCAAAAAGCCGCCAATCAAAGCCTTGCAGTAGCCCAAGCCAACTTGGGTGTGATGTACGCTACTGGTGAAGGTGTTGAACAAGATTACGCAAAAGCAATGTCACTGTACCTCCAAGCTGCAGAACAAAAGTATACGCCAGCTTACTACAGTATTGCTCTAGCCTACTCTGATGGCGAAGGTGTTAATATAGACCACCAGAAAGCCTTTCAGTACTTCTTAATGGCAGGTAAGAGAAATCACGCCAATGCGCAATATTCCCTTGCTTTAATGCTTGAGCGTGGAATTGGCGTTAAAGAGGATGATAAACAAGCATTCGAATGGCATAAAAAAGCAGCAGCCAATGGCAATGCTCTTGCCCAATTTGCCATCGCACAAAAGTACGATTTGGGCGAATATGTCTTAGAAGATAACGAGCAAGCATTCAAGTGGTATCAAATGGCTGCCCAAAGTGGCCACAACATTGCACAGTACATTTTGGCAGACAAATACCGCACTGGGGAAGGTGTTAAGCAAGATGCAGAACAAGCCTTTGCTTTGTATCAACTAGCGGCAGTTGAAGGTCATGCGAGCGCCCAATACCATAGTGCTCTTGCACTAAGAAATGGTGATGGCACGGATCAAGACTTATCTAAAGCTGCTCAGTGGTACAAGCGTGCAGCAAATCAAGGTCATGCTGGTGCCCAATCCAATTTAGCAATGATGTATGCTGAAGGCGAAGGTGTTATAGAGAATGACCAAACAGCGGTTTCTCTACTTAAAATGGCTGTCGCACAGAGTCACGCTGGCGCCCAAGCTAACCTTGCTGAGATGTACGCCGACGGTACGGGTGTCGCTGAGGACGACAGACAAGCCTACAATTTATTTAAGGATTCAGCCGAACAAGGGTATGCAGATGCACAATACAACCTAGGTCTCATCTATGAGAGTGGTGCCGGTATTTATAAGGACTTTGAACGTTCCGCACATTGGTATCACAAAGCTGCGCTACAGGGCCATGCAGCAGCGCAGTCTAACCTTGGCGCGATGTACGCTAACGGCAAAGGGGTTCTCAGTGATTTTGATAAAGCGCTTAAATGGCTTCATCTCGCTGCAGAGCAAGGCTATGCCCCTGCGCAATCTAACTTGGGTGACATTTACGCCAATGGCACAGGGGTAGCACCGGATACTCAATTAGCACTTCAATGGTATCGAAATGCTGCCAGCCAAGGCTATGCCGATGCCCAGTACAATATGGGCATTGTTTACAGGCAAGGTATTGGTGTTGCTGTTGACACACAACAGGCAATACAGTGGTTTAGAAATGCTGCCAATCGTGGTCATGCAGAAGCTCAGTACATGATGGGCCAACTGTTTGAAACAGGCCATGGCGTTAGCACAGATATTGACGCTGCCTATAAGTGGTATGCTCAATCGGCAAACCAAGGTTATGCCGATGCCCAGTTTAAACTGGGTGATCTTTATTTTAATGGCACAGGTGTTACACCAGACAATCAAAAAGCCATGCGTTGGTACTTGTCCGCGGCTGAGCAGGACCATACCGATGCACAAACCAGCTTGGCAACAATGTACGCCAACGGCGATGGTGTCCTTAAGAATAGTAAAAAAGCCGCCCAATGGTATCGTAGAGCTGCTGAGAGAGGTAATGCACATGCACAGTTTATGTTGGGTCAAACATACAGCATTGGCGTAGGCATACCAAAAGACCCATCCAAGGCAATTTTCTGGTACTCTCATGCGGCCGAACAAGGTCATTTGGCAGCGCAATACCACCTTGGACAACAATATGAAAACGGAGAAGGTGTTGCTGAGGACAAGCAGCTAGCACTTCAATATTACTTTGAAGCTGCTAAACAAGGCCACCCTGGCGCACAATCAAGCCTAGGACTGATGTTTATAAGTGGTGAAGGCATGCAGCAACCAGACTTTCAAAAAGCACTGCACTGGTTACGTGAGGCAGCTCGTCAAAATAATGCTACTGCTCAGTATTACCTTGGACGGATGTTTGAGTTAGGTTACGGCGTGACCGTCAATAACTTGCAAGCTATTGAGTGGTAT
>JBBWVR010000087.1:0-2659 GCA_050256315.1 Gammaproteobacteria bacterium
AATTGGTAAGTGTTTCTGAGTGTGCGATTGATAACAATCGGGTTACTTGCTGTTTGAACGTTTGAGCGCATAATATTTGAAGTAAAAGTAAAAGTGTAAAATATAGTCAATTTCGACTCAAAAAGCAAGGAAAGAGGGCTCTTTTTAAATGAAACTTATTTTAGGTATGGGACTTACAGGTCTTTCTGTTGCGCGTTTTTTTAAAAATCAGCAAATAAATTACCAAATTGCAGACTCCCGCCAGTCACCACCATTGCTGGATGCTTTTATTACCGAAAGGTTGGCTGGAGATTGTCAGCTGGGCGCCTGGAGAGAAAGCCTCCTCGAAGGAGTTGAAGAGATTATTGTTAGTCCTGGTGTTGCCATGTCAGAGGCAATTATCATTTGGGCAAAGGCCAAAGACATTCCACTGATTGGGGATATCGAGTTATTTTCGCGCTACGCCAATGCACCAATTCTTGGTATCAGTGGCTCTAACGGTAAATCAACTGTCACTCAGCTTGTCGGCGAAATGGGGCTTGCGGCAGGAAAAAATACAGCAATTTGTGGCAACATTGGCATACCAGTAATGAATGCCTTAGCTGATGATGTCGATTTGTATGTTGTTGAATTGTCAAGCTATCAGCTTGATTATACGAATTCGTTAGACTTGCTGGCGGGCTTGGTGTTGAACATCACGCCGGATCATTTGGATCGTTATCCGAGTTTTGAGGCTTATGTTGCTGCAAAAATAAGTCTTTATCAATACTGCCAAAATAGGGTGATTAATCTTGATGAAAGTGCCACTTCTGGCATTGCCTGGGATTGTTGTTTTGGCTTGGAAAGTCACAATCAAGAATGTGAGTTTAGAGTTGAAGTTGATCAAGGCATCACCACTTTCTTCAATAAAGGCGATGCTCTATTTAGCAGCGAGAGTCTGAAAATAGTCGGTAAACATAATATGAGTAATATTCTTGCAGCCCTTACATTAGGCTATCTTGCCGGTCTATCAAACAAGGCAATGACACAGGCAGTGATAGACTTTAAAGGACTTCCTCACCGCTTAGAGTGGGTGGTCAATATGGATGGTGTGGATTTTTATAATGACTCAAAATCGACCAATGCCGTCTCTACAATAACTGCTATTAATGCGCTGAGTGAGCATTATCCATCCTTGGTTTTGATTGCTGGGGGTATTGCAAAAAAAGAGGATTATTCAGCTATGTTTGAGCTGATTGGTGGAAAAACAGAGGCCGTTGTTTTCATCGGTGAGGCAGCTGAGAGTTTTGCCTCAAATATTACCAATTGTGTAGTCGAGGTTGCACAATCAATGGAGCAGGCGCTATCGATTGCAAAGTGTTATGCTGCTGGTGGTGCAATCTTACTTTCCCCAGCTTGTAGTAGTTTTGATATGTATGATGATTTTAATGCACGCGGGGATGATTTTAAGCGTCTGCTTGCGCAATAAATTCGATTGCTCTGTCGATGCTGCTTGCCTCGGCAAGAGTGAGCGCGTCATTTTCATGTCTAAGCCAAGTGCATTGACGCTTGCATAACTGCCTAGTTGCAATGACAGCTTTTTCAATCATTTCACTTTCGGTGGTGTCGCCGTCTAAATATTGCCATGCTTGGCGATAGCCAACACAACGGATGGATGGTAAATTCAAATGTAGCTTTTTGTTCGCTCGAAGCATTTTGACCTCATTCATAAATCCGGCATCCATCATTTTGTTGAAGCGTTGTTCAATTCGTTGGTGAAGTTCTGCTCTATCGGGCATGAGTACAATTTTCTTTATTGGGTTTTTGAGTGCACTGCCATCTTTGTTGCCTTGCAGTTCGCTCAGTGTTTTTCCACTAAGGTAGTGCACTTCAAGCGCACGCGTTATTCTTTGTGAGTCGTTACAGTGAATTCTTTTTGCGGCGATAGAGTCAATAGCGCTTAATTGCTTATGCAGCTCTTCACTGCCTTGGTTTTTTAATTGTTCGGTGAAATGCTGTCTTGATTCGTTGGTTGATTCTGGTAAAGCTGAAAGACCGTGTTCTAGGGCGTGAAAATAAAACGAAGTGCCACCAACTAAGATAGGCAGTTTATTTTGTTCAAGTGCTAAGTTAATATGTGCTTTTGCTTGAGAAACAAAGTCATTGACTGAAAAAGAATCCTCGGGCTCGCAAATGTTGACCAATGCATGTGGGTATTTTTGTAGAGTTTCGGCATCGGGTTTAGCTGTGCCAATATCCATGCTGCGATAGATTAGAGCCGAATCCACACTAATCAGGTGGGCGTCAAAATGCTTGCACAATTCAATTGCCAACTCTGTTTTTCCAGAAGCAGTCGGGCCCATTAAAAAAATGACCGAATTATTAGGCGATAAACTCATATGAATACTAGGCTTATATCAAAGGGTCCTACATTATACTCAAGGAGTATAAGTTTCGTAAAAGCAAACAGTTAGCTCAAGTTTATATCCATGGATATAGGTTGAGTTGCAGTAATTGTATTGCTTAACTTGACTTTATAGCCATAGGGTGTAAGTTTCGTATAGTCAAGCAAGTTGTTTCACTTAACTTTATAATACCACCTAAATTTTTATATTACTCAATACGATGTTTACAGTCTTAAATCAGGCGAGTGGAAAATCCTTTCCGAGCGCTGGCGACGCGCCAATTTTGGATGACGCTC
>JBBWVR010000088.1:0-6125 GCA_050256315.1 Gammaproteobacteria bacterium
GTAAAGCATTGATCGACAAGTAAGACAAATAAAAAGCCACCGCAAGGTGGCTTTTTTACCTCAATCTTAATATGATACAAAGGTTTCATTATGTCCGAAGAAAAACTAATAACACTGGAAGAAAAAATAGCCCATCTACAACATATGCTAGACGAACTTAATATGGTTGTTTTTCGCCAAAGCGAAACCATTGATAAGCTTAGTAAGCGTGTGAAAGAGTTAAATGAAAAAGTTGCCAATTCAGACGGCACTCAAGCCGGTCAAGACATTATCAGTGATGACAGGCCACCTCATTATTAAGCGTTTACTTTTTTGTTAACGCCTCGGCGTTTATTGAAACACCCCTCCAACCTCTGCGCATAAAATTTCGAATATTGAGATGTGAAGTGCCGCCTGCAAGAGAGTCAAGTACACTTTGATAATGCTCAGAAAAACACCTGAGAACCTCATACTCGCTAAGTTCATGCATCAATCCAAAGCAAAACACCTTGGCAGAGCTTTGATTTTCATCTTCTTTATTGGCTAAATCGCCATTTGTAAAGGCGGTTGGCAGAAATTCGTACTCGTTGTCAATTAAGTCAGTAAAGTCTGAAAATTTCATCTCTCCGCCCGACTTAATTTGCTCTAAATATTGCTGTGTATTCATTCTATTCCCTAGGTGTACATTGGGTTTGGCTTGTTTGTGTCGATGCCTAATTGTTGAACTGCATCAGCTAATATTTTACTCTCTAGAGAGCCCTCATCAACCAAGGCTCTTAACACAGCAAAAGCAATATAGTTAGCGCTCACTTCAAAAAAGACCCTTAACTCACTCCTTGTATCTGAGCGACCAAAGCCATCCGTTCCTAAAACTTCATAACGCACTGGCACATATTTTCGAATTTGCTCGGCATAATTACGAATGTAGTCCGTTGCAGCAATCACTGGTCCTTTTGTCCCTTTTAAACACTGAGTAACGTAAGGCACCTGCTGATCGCCGTCAATATTAAATCGATTGTCTCGATCCACTTTTTGCGCTTCACGCGTTAATTCATTAAAGCTGGGGACACTCCATATGGAGGATTTAACACCCCACTCTTTATCGAGAATTTCAGCGGCTTTTTCAACTTCTCTCAAAATTGTTCCACTGCCTAATAACTGCACTTCATTTTTACCCTTACCCACAACCTTTAGTGGGTACATGCCTTTGATAATGCCCTCTTCAACACCTTTAGGCATTGCGGGGTGGGTATAAGCCTCATTCATCAAAGTAATATAGTAGAAGATATTTTCCATCTTTTCATACATGCGGTTCATGCCATCACAAAGAATAACCACAAGTTCATAGGCATAAGTTGGATCGTAAGAGATGCAATTCGGAATAGTGTTGGCAATAATCAGTGAATCACCATCTTGATGCTGAAGACCCTCGCCAGCAAGTGTTGTTCGCCCTGCGGTGCCTCCCAATAAAAAGCCTTTTGCTTGCATGTCGCCAGCGGCCCACGCCAAATCACCCACTCGCTGAAAGCCGAATTTAGAATAATAAATATAAAATGGAATCATGGTGACATTATGCGATGCATAAGAGGTGGCAGCAGCAATCCAATCTGAAATCGCGCCCGCCTCATTGATGCCTTCTTGTAACACTTGACCTTTAATGTCTTCCTTGTACCACATTACCGTTTCAGAATCCTCAGGCTCATATAATTGCCCAGAGGATGAATAAATACCCATTTGTCTAAACAAACCCTCCATGCCAAAAGTCCTCGCCTCATCTGGTACGATTGGTACAACCCTTGGCCCCAATTGTTTATCACGAACCAGTAAAGTTAAGAAACGAACAAACGCCTTTGTGCTTGAAAGCTCTTTCTCGCCCGATGACTTCAACAAGACATCAAAAACACTGATATCGGGTGTCTTAATTTTTTCAAGTTCAAAGCTTCTTAGTGGTAGAAATCCGCCCAAAGCTTTTCGTCTCTCTTTGAGATAGATAATTTCTTCACTATCATCCGCAGGCTTGTAAAAATTTAACTGCCTTGCATCTTCTTCAGTAACAGGGATATCAAACCTTTTAGCAAAACGAGTCAAAGCCTCAACGCCGAGTTTCTTTTGAGAGTGGGTGGTATTTTTTCCCTCACCAGCTTCACCCATGCCGTAGCCTTTGACGGTTTTAGCCAAAATAACCGTAGGTTGGCCAACATGCTCTTTTGCTCTTTTATAGGCTTGGTACATTTTGTTTGGATCATGCCCGCCACGCGTCAGTGCAAAAATTTGATCATCACTTAAGTGTGCGACCAGCTCTAATAATTCTGGGTACGCACCAAAAAAATATTTACGCACATAAGCGCCGTCTTTGGCTTTATAGGCCTGATATTGACCATCAACAACCTCTTCCATGCGCTTCTTTAGCAAGCCAGAAGTGTCTTTGGCTAACAATGCGTCCCAATCCCTACCCCAAATCACCTTGATAACGTTCCAGCCAGCACCGCGAAACATTGCCTCTAGTTCTTGAATAATTTTGCCATTGCCTCGAACAGGGCCGTCTAAGCGTTGCAGATTGCAATTAATAACGAAAATAAGGTTGTCTAATTTCTCTCTACCCGCCAAAGAAATAGCGCCCAAAGATTCCGGTTCATCGGTTTCACCATCGCCAATATAAGTCCAAACAGTACGCTTGTCGGTTTTAATAATTTCACGATGATGAAGGTACTTCATAAAGCGTGCTTGGTAAATCGCCATGATTGGACCCAAGCCCATTGACACCGTTGGGAATTGCCAGAAATCAGGCATTAACCACGGGTGCGGATAAGAGGACAATCCGGGATGATTTGCCTCTTGACGGAAATTGAGCAGCTGCTCTTCAGTAATTCGGCCCTCTAAAAAAGCACGTGAATAAATACCCGGAGCAATATGACCTTGGAAAAAGATTAAATCAGCACCTTGATCAGCATCGTTACCACGATAAAAATGATTAAATCCAACTTCGTAAAGTGTTGCACTTGATGCAAAAGAAGCAATATGACCACCCAATTCGGACGAAACCTGGTTTGCCCTAACCACCATAATCATCGCATTCCAGCGAATAATGGACTTGATTCGGTGCTCAATCTCATGCTTAACCACCAGTTCGGTCTCTTTCTCGACGGAAATAGAGTTGAGATAGGCAGTATTCACACCTTCGGGCAAATCCATACCCTCGCTGTGTGCCATGTCCATTAATTGGTTAAGAATAAACTTGGCTCTATCCTCACCTTCAACGCGAGCTACCGAGTGGAATGCCTCTAACCACTCAGTGGTTTCTTGGGGGTCAATATCTTTATCAAGCATATAATTCAGTTCAACCTACTATGATTATAATTCAAGTAACAAAGTGAGTATTATGCCAAATAAACGACCAAAGTGTCTACTTTAGGTAAACCTTTAAATAAATCAAACTGAGTGCAAAAGCACCGATACCCATCAAGGTCTGAATAATATCGTTCGCAGGGAATAATAGTGTCGAAAAGTAAGCACCGAAAAACAGCGACAGTAGCGGCATTAAGTACAATTGAAAGGCTCTAAAAAACAACTCAGAAGATGCAATTTCCAGGGTAATCACGTCACCCCTTTTGGCGCCTTGTTGCAAAGGTTTTTTAAATTGTGAGAAGCCCGCAAAAAAACCCGAGAGCACACCCGTACCGCAAGTGCTTTTTGACTCACAAGTTTGACAACCAGACTGCCTCTGGGCTTTTAACAGCATCCAGTCTTGTCTTATCTCAATAATTTCAAAGTCTTCTTTCATTCGGTTAAAGCATTTTCTACTTGGAGCGGCTTAAAAATATATCAAAAAAGGATATAATTTCGTTTCACATTTTATCAAGAAATTCAATGGTTGTCTCAAATTCTATCTTTAAAGCTTACGATATACGCGGAATTGTCGAAGGCGAACTAACACCAGACGTGGTTAGAGCCATCGGCCGTGCGATTGGTAGCGAGTCTATTGATAAAGGTGAACGCGGTGTAGCCGTTGGCAGAGACGGGCGTCTAAGCGGCATGATGTTAATGGATTCACTGAAAGCTGGACTGATTGAGAGCGGATGCCACGTTATTGACGTGGGTATGGTGCCAACGCCCCTGGTGTATTTTTCAACCTATACTAAAGGAGCCACTTCTGGGGTAATGATCACTGGTTCGCATAATCCGCCAGAATACAACGGCTTTAAAATCATGATTGCCGGCGAAACACTCTCATCAAATCGCATACAAGATTTATACAACAGAATTATCAACCAAGATTATGCATCGGGTGCTGGCTCTTCAATGTCTGTCAATATCGACGAAGACTATATCAACACCATCACATCTGATATCAAGCTCGATAAAGAGCTTAGCATTGTTGTCGATTGTGGCAATGGCGTGGCTGGCAATATTGCGCCAAAACTGTTCGAGGCGCTTGGTGTCAAAGTTAGCAAACTGTTCTGCATGGTGGATGGTCGATTTCCGAATCACCACCCCGATCCTGCAAAACTCGAAAATTTACAAGACCTTATCAAAGAGGTTCTCGAAACCGGTGCCGACATGGGCTTTGCCTTTGATGGTGATGGCGATAGACTGGGTCTCATTGACAACAAAGGCAATGTCATTTGGGCGGATAGGCAAATGATTCTCTACGCTAGAGATGTTCTAAGTCGTAACGCTGGTGCCAAAATCGTCTTTGACGTTAAATGCTCTTCACTACTACCCAAAGACATTACTGAGCACGGTGGCGTACCTATTATGTCGCGCACAGGACACAGCTTCATTAAGGCAAAACTCAAAGAAACAGGTGCCGCTCTTGGTGGTGAAATGTCGGGCCATATATTCTTTAAAGAACGTTGGTACGGCTTTGATGACGCCCTCTATACGGGCGCAAGATTGCTAGAAATACTCTCTAAAACTGACAAAACTTGTGCGGAGGTGTTTGCAAACTTACCTGACAGTATTAACACTCCAGAGATTAATATTCACTTTGACAAACAGGGGCAACAATTTGAAGCGATGGACAAGCTGGCAAAAACAGCTGACTTTCCAGATGCTAAAATTACCACGATTGACGGAGTTCGAGTGGACTATGACCATGGCTGGGGCTTGGTTCGCCCCTCCAACACCACGCCGTGCTTGGTATTGCGCTTTGAGGCAAACAACCAACAAGCGCTTAGCAAAATTCAAGAAACATTTAAATCTTGGCTGGAAAGCAGCGATATCCCTACTAACGACTTCTAAAGCCATCAACTTTAATAATCAAGTAGTACAAATAATTGTTTATAATTTCGAAACAAATAGAGATTATTAAACAATATATTACTATCCATGCAACAATACTCACTCTTAGATCTAAAGACTTTTATTGCTGTTGTAGAGACGGGTAGTTTCAGCCAAGCAGCAAAACAGCTGGATATCAGTACAGCAACTGTAAGTCGGCGTATTTCATCACTTGAAAACGCACTCGCTGTACATTTAATCAATCGCACTACAAGGCAACTGAGTTTGACAGAGGTTGGTGAGCACTATTACAGTGATGTGCAAAACATTGTTGATGCGCTGAATGACTCAGAAGCGAAGCTGAGAGATAAAAAATTAACCATTAAAGGCTCCTTACGCATTGCCGTCCCAATGAGCTTTGGCGCTCTACGAATAGCACCTATATTGCCGAAATTTCTTAAGTGTCATCCAGAAATTGATATTCACTTACAACTGGAAAGTCAGCCAACCAATCTTTATCCCGACAACATTGACATTGCAATACGTATTGGTGATTTGAAAGACTCATCACTCATTGGCGTGTATCTTGGTAAAATTGAAAGAATTATTTGCGCTTCACCTGACTATTTAGAGCGCTACGGCGAACCCGCAAGTGCAACTGACTTGAAAAAACATAATTGCCTAAAATACAGCATGGGCATATCTGGCGATAAATGGGGATCAAAGTCCACCACACAACTGCAAGGTCAACTCTCCAGCAACAATGGTGATGCGCTGCGTGAAGCTGCAATTGGTGGATTGGGAATTATTAATATACCAACCTTTATTGTTGAAGACGACTTAAGACATGGCAAACTAAAAAGAATATTGTGTAATGACGAGCTACCGACAATACCTATCCATATCATACGTTTATCTCGGCAATT
>JBBWVR010000089.1:0-3871 GCA_050256315.1 Gammaproteobacteria bacterium
TTCGATGAAAACACTTTCGTAACCAATGGCTTGTTGCTCAGCGTGAATTTGTTTCACATCTTCGCGCATGCTTTCACAAGAAATTTGCATGTAGCCGTTTGCATGGTAGCTGAACGCTTCTGGATCACTTTCCCAAACGCTCACTGAATGCGCCATTAATTTACGCATAGCTGGCTGGAAGTAATTGTTACGAACAACACCACAAGCGATGCCTGTAGCACCTGCTGCAATTTGGTCTGCCTTGTCAATGATGACAATACGACCTTCAATACTTTCGCCTGCTGCCGTTAAATTTTCGGCTAAACGCCATGCTGTTGACAAACCATGGATACCAGCACCGATAATAACGAATTCGGCTTGACTTGGTAATAACATACTATTTCTCCTATTGGATTAGTTAGTTGAAAAAAATAAAAAAATACTAGGACTTAGTAAAACTCTACTAAATCATTAAGTTAAACTTAAGAAAATTTTAATAAGCACTATTATCTTGTAACTGAAAGTACTGGGCTCTAAAAATATTCACACTGAGATGAAATCATTAGCAAAAAATTCACTTACCCTCCTTACTATTGAATTCACACTCTACTAGCAATAAGCCCAAGTTTTGATCTTGGTCGGCATTGTTGAATAAGCCGCTTGAAAGCAAAAGATGGGATTTCAGCCCTCATTGTTGTGAGAGAACGCATAGCTGTTAAAAGCAATACAGCAAACAATTAAAATAAAAAACAAGTATACTTCTATTCAACAATAATAGGTAAAGATCATGTCACGCAGATACTATAAATTACCACCGTTGACTTCATTGGCGACGTTCGAGACCGCTGCACGACACCGAAGCTTCAAAGGTGCTGCTGAAGAGTTAGGCGTTACACCCGGCGCTGTCAGCCATCAAATTAAATTTCTTGAAACCGAATTAGGACTTACGCTCTTCGATAGAAAGCACCATGGCAACAACCTCACCGATCACGGTGAGTCGTTATTTACTGTGCTCCAATCTAGCTTCTCCGCCATTTCCTCTACATTGGCCAACCTTAGAAGATCAGCTAACGATCAGGAGGTTACCATCAGTGCAACAACAGCCGTTTCTGGCTTGTGGCTAACGCCACGTTTGTCGAAATTTTGGCGTGAGCATCCAGAAATTCCAGTTAACCAACACGTCTCCGACAACCCAAACTCTCAAGGCATTGCTGTTGATTTGAAAATTTGCTACGGTTTTGTTGAGAATGAATCAAATCAAAAACACACCTTATTCCACGATGAATTGGTGCCTGTTTGCAGCCCTAAATTTGCTAAAGAAAATCCCAATCCAAACATTGAAGAGTTAGCGCAACTCCCTCTTATTCACTTACGAGCAAAAGATAAAAACTGGTCGAATTGGTTTTCTTGGTTTAACGCCCTGGGTTACAAAGGAAAAATTTCCCACGGCACCCATGTTAATAACTACATGATCGCCCTTCAAGCAGCAAGTGACGGCACCGGTATTGTGCTTGGCTGGAAGCACTTGGTTAAGCCAAAAATTGAGAGCGGTGAATTAGTGGTCTTGGGCAATACTTCCATTCCAGCACCTTCGGCCATTTACATCATGAGCGAAAAAGAAGAGTTATTGTCTGAAAGTGTTAAAGCGCTTAGAAACTTTCTCATCTCAAAACCCTAGACAACCAAATAATAATACTCCCCTTGAATTAATTTCAATTTTTTAAAGGAAATTAATTAGTAACGCTTGTTTTGACTTAATTGTATCATGTCGTTTTTTCATTCGACAATTTAACTGTGCCCGCTATACCGCTAACCAATATTGATGCCGTTCTTAATCCAATCGAATCGGCGCGAGGTCTACCAAACGAACACTACACCAGTGAAGGCGTTTTTGAAGAAGAAAAACAAGCCGTTTTATTCAACAACTGGTCGGCCATTGGTTTTGCTAAAGACATTCCTGAAGCGGGAGACGCCAAACCCACTAACTTTGTCGGCATGCCACTTTTGATGGTGCGTGATGACGATAACAATGTTAATGTATTCCAAAATACTTGTCGTCACCGCGGCATGATTTTAGTGCAGGAGCCTACCAAAATAATCGGCGCCATTCGCTGTCCTTATCATTCATGGTGTTACAAACTTAGTGGCGAACTTTGTGCCACACCGATGGTTGGTGGTCCGGAAAAAAATACTCACAAAGCAATAAACTACGATGACCTCAGTCTCTTTATAATTCGTTCATATGTTTGGCAAGATATTATTTTTGTTAATATTTCAAACAACGCACCAGAGTTTAGAGACTATGCTGCAAAGGCTATCGAGCGCTGGAGAGAATTTGAAAAACCTCTATACCACGGCGGGAAAAGCTCATCATTTGAGTTCTCGCTTAACACAAACTGGAAACTGGCCGTTGAAAACTATTGCGAGAGTTATCACCTGCCATGGGTACACCCAGAACTTAACATCACCTCCAAAATAGAAGACCATTATGACATTGAGGAGCCTGGCCATTTTTCCGGCCAAGGTTCGCATGTGTACACACAAATGAAGGCTGAAAATGGCGATGTCTTCGCAGATTTTGAGGGGCTTTCTAGTAAATGGGATACGGGCAGTGAGTATCTTTCGTTTTATCCAAATGTACTGTTAGGCGCCCATAGAGATCATGTTTACGCCATTATAATTGAACCAATCAGCACCAACAAAACAAAAGAGCATGTATCGATATACTATTCTCAAAAACTAGCAGAAATGTCGTCATTGGGTGCGCTTGTCGATGCCAATGCGAAGTTTTGGAAAATGGTATTTTTAGAAGATGTTGGCGTTGTTGAAGGTATGCAGAGAGGCAGACACGGTTTGCTGTTTGACGGTGGAAAATTCTCACCCGCAATGGACCGCCCCACCCACTGCTTCCACCACTGGGTAGCAACGCAAATTAATGACGCCAGAAAGTCATCATGAACAATCTTATAAAAAACAATCTCGTTCGGAACTTCGTTGCCGGTCAGTGGCAAGAAGGTGATAACGAGGAATCAATCGCAGTTGAAGACCCTGCAACGGGTGAAGTCATTACCTATTGTGCACTCGCATCTGATAAAAGCCTATCTCAAGCATTATTAGGGGCGAGGCAGAGTTTCGAGTCCGGCGTAATAAAAGACATGAGGCCCGTGGATCGAGCCAAACTGTTGGCAAACATTGCCATAGAAATTCGAAAACTTGTTGACGAGGGGGCAGAGCTGTTGTGCAGAGAAAGTGGGAAAACACTTAATGATGCCAAAGCCGAATTTATTGAAGCTGCAAATTATTTTGATTATTACGGCGGCCTGGCAGACAAAATTGAAGGTAAGTCGATCCCATTAGGGCCCGATTATATTGACTATACAGTTTATGAGCCGTACGGTATTTCTGCGCAAATTGTGCCCTGGAACTTCCCTGTTTCTCTTGCAGCGCGCTCTTTGGCACCAGCGCTTGCTGCTGGAAATTCAGTCATTATAAAATCACCCGAACTCGATCCGTTAGCATTGGCCTCGCTCGGTCTTGCCATCGAGCGAGCTGGTGTACCCAAAGGCGTGGTATCGATTCTTAATGGAATTGGCACAGATTTAGGCGCCAAGCTCGTAGCCTCTAAAGACATCGACCAAATAGTGTTTACCGGCTCGGTTGCTACAGGGCAAACTATTTTAAAATTAGCAGCCAACGAAGTTGTGCCGTCATTAATGGAGCTTGGCGGTAAATCTGCGGGCATCGTTTATGAAGACGCTGACATTGAAGAAGTTATCGACAGTGTTAAATGGGGTATTTTCTTTAATGCTGGGCAAGTGTGCTCAGCCATGTCAAGACTGCTTGTGTGTAAAGAGCGTTATGACGAAGTGCTTGAGCGATGCGTCAAACTTGC
>JBBWVR010000090.1:0-1952 GCA_050256315.1 Gammaproteobacteria bacterium
CCGAAGGAGGCGACGGATGCATTTAGAGCTCAAGCCGAAGGTTTGGTTGATGGTGGTGCTGATGTCTTGTGGTTGGAAACGATGTATGCCATCGAAGAACTGGAGGCTGCAGTTGACGCCATTACTGATTTTGGTTTACCAATATGCGCCACAATGAGTTTTGATACTGCAGGAAAGACAATGATGGGTATTACCCCGGCTAACCTTGCCAAACGAGCGCAAGAGCTTGGCTTGGTGGGCTTTGGTGCCAACTGTGGTGTTGGTGCACCTGATTTACTCGCGACCATTACTGATATCAGTCGACATGTTGGGCAGGGTACAACAGTTATTTCCAAGGCAAATTGTGGCATTCCCGAATACCGTGATGGTGAAATTGTCTATACAGGCACAGAAGAACTGATGGCAGAGTACGTCCATTTGGCACTTAACTCTGGCGCAAAAATAGTTGGTGGCTGCTGTGGTACCAGTTTTGGGCACGTGCGCGCAATGAGAAAAGCGATGGACGAACACCAGATGAGTGGCCAACCGAGTATGACCGACATTGAGTCCAAGGTCGGCGAAATGTCAGCAGGTTCGAGAGCTATCTTTGCTGGCGATGATAGTGCGCCTGTTAAAACGCGCAGAAGCCGTCGAGGCCGCTAAGGCTGAGTTAAACAGTCCTACGCCTGCCTCTACAAAACTTTTATCAAAGCAAGGTTCTTGCAGTTCTTTTTTTTTTCGTGAAAATCACAATGCAGTCAATAAAAGTAGCGATTTTCTTAATTGGAAATGCTGTTTTTTCACCTTTTTATCCGTATTATCTTCCAATTGGAATTTGGACTGGGCTCACATTGTCATAGTTATTCTTTATTATCTGGTACCGTACAAAATCTTTGATTAGTTTTAATTTGATAGATTTTATTGTTAGGAAACTGTGTTATTATTAAATACAACGCGGTGTTCTTCCGTGTTATTTTTTTTTATTATTAGTTAAATAACTAAGACAATGAGTCCTCCAAAGAAAGGCGTATCGATAATTGACAAGGAGTTGCCAAGTTTTGGCAGTAATAAGCAATTAGAGGCGTCAATTGGTAAACAAGTAAAAAGTGTACGTAAAAGCGCAGGTGTTACTTTGCAGCAGTTGTCTAAGCAATCTTTTCTTTCGGCCAGTATGTTGTCGAAAATTGAAAATGGCCAAATCAGTGCCTCGCTAAAAACCATTCAGTTGATTTGTCACGCACTGAATATTTCCATCAGTTCTTTGTTCCAGCAATTTGATAGAGATGTTGAGCCAACCTTTGTAAAATCTGGCAACGGCCTTACTATTGAGCGTGCTGGCACACATGATGGTCGCCACTATCAGCTGCTTGGCCATACAATGGGCGGACACCTGAAGGTTGAACCTTGTTTGATCACCATTACCAATCGCAATTATGAGTTCCCAGAGTTCCAACATCATGGCGTTGAGTTTATTTATATGCTCAAGGGTGAGATGGAGTATTTCTACGGCACCAAAGTTTTTCACTTTGCAGAAGGTGACTCTCTATATTTCGATTCTGAAACTCCACACGGTCCTAAAAAAATCCTCAGCAAAGAATGCCAATTTTTGGCAGTTATTTGCTCTGCTCAATCCTAACTATACCAAATATACAGTGTCGATTAATCTGTAGATATTTAGGTATCTAAATTAACTCTATATATTGATTTACTACAATCCATTGTAAATTAGCAAATATATATGCGCTTTAATGGGTTATTTCAGAAGAAATATATAGTCCGATGATGTTTTCCTGAAAGTCACAAAAATTTCTTGACAATGGAATGTCGGTAGGCGTATACTTGCGTCTAAATTGTGGTGCGAAGCAAAGATAGTATCAATGAATAGGCACAAAAAATAGGCCATAACTCATTGAATTATCATGATTTAATCTACAGATTGTCTGATGAAAGTTTTGATTTTGTCTATTGTTTTC
>JBBWVR010000091.1:0-2178 GCA_050256315.1 Gammaproteobacteria bacterium
CATTGTCATATGCCCTGACAATGCTCTGTACAAGGCTGTGTCTAACAACGTCTTTGGCCTCAAAATTACAGAATGCAATTTGTTTTTCACCTTGTAAAATCTTCATAGCATCCAATAAGCCAGACTGCATAGGGTTGGCTAAATCAATTTGTGTAACATCGCCAGTAATCACCATCTTGGAGCCAAATCCCATTCGCGTTAAGAACATTTTCATTTGCGGAATGGTGGTATTTTGCGCTTCGTCTAGAATAATAAAGGCTTCATTTAGTGTGCGACCCCGCATAAAGGCAAGTGGCGCAACCTCGATGATATTTTTCTCCAGTAATTTAGCGACTTTTTCAAAGCCTAGAAACTCATATAGTGCGTCGTAAATTGGGCGTAAATAAGGATCTACTTTTTCGGTTAAATCGCCCGGTAAAAAGCCCAGTTTCTCTCCCGCTTCAACGGCGGGCCTGACCAAGATAATCCTTCTAACGCTGGAGCTCTCAAGCGCTTCTACCGCTCTTGCAACGGCTAAATATGTTTTTCCTGTACCCGCTGGACCCACACCAAAAGTGGCGTCTTTTTCCTCAATGGCGTTGACATAAATTTGTTGATTGGTGCTGCGAATGTGTATGTGTTTGCGTGCGGCTCTAATGGTGACAATCTTCGAAGAATCAATGCCATTTTTTTGCGACTTAATACTGAGATCGATATCACTGAGCTCAAGTATTTTTCCGTTAGACTGCGACAGAAGATCTTGCAAGACATTGATAGCTATGTGGGCGTTATCGCCTTTAATGCTAAAATCAGCACCCTTGTTGGAAAGGGTTACATCAAGGTTTTTTTCGATGTTTTCAAGATTTGTATCGAGGGAGCCACAAATATTGGCTAATTGATCGGAGCTTTGAATATCAAGTGTAAATTTCATTAGTTATATTTTACCGCTTTGAGCTACAAACAACAATAACTTACTTAAACTATTGATGAATTTGATTTATGATGCTATTTATGAATTATTATCGAAAAGTCCTATTGGCTACACTGTGCTCCTTGTTCAGTGTTTTTCCGCAGCAAGTCTTTGCTGAAAGTGATCACTGTGTTTTATTGGTTTACCACCGCTTTACTGATGATGGCCCAAAATCAACCAGTGTGTCGCCCGAGGTCTTTCGCGCGCATTTAAGTTACTTGCAAGATAATGATTTTGAGGTATTGCCTTTGAATGAGGTTATTGAGGCACTTCAGGCAAACACCACTTTGCCGGATAAGTGCGTGAGCCTGACGGCTGATGATGGCTATCAATCGATTTATGATAATGCCTATCCTTTGCTCAAGGAGTTTCAAATGCCTATGGCTGTATTTGTTTCAACAGAGGCAATAGATAAGCACTTTCCAGCGATGATGTCGTGGCAGCAGCTGGATGAAATGTCGGATTTAGTTGCTGTTTACAATCATGGCGTTAGTCATTCACACCTAGTGGACAAAAAAAGTGAGATGATTTCTGCTGAAATCACTGATGCACAAAAAAGATTGGAGAAAGAATTGGGCACTAAAACCAAGTTCTTCGCTTATCCTTATGGGGAATTCGATGACGCTACTTATGATCAATTACAAGCGTTGGGTTATATGGGCTTTGGCCAGCAATCTGGCTCCATTGGTAAGCATAGTGATTGGTTTAATTTGCCGCGTTATGCTATGGCGGGATCTTATGCGAAAATGAGTAGCTTTACCTTGAAGGTTAATTCGCTGCCAATGCCGATTGCTTCTGAGCAGCCAAAATCAATGATGATTGGTGAGGGTGATAGACCGTTATTAGTATTGCAATTTGCAAGGCCAATGAATGCCAATGAGCGCTATCAATTTGCCTGCTTTGTTGCGGGACAAGACGCCCCTGAAATTCATTGGGTTGGCGTGGATGGGGTTACAGTGCAGGCAGTTAAACCTTTATCGAAAGGCAGAAGTCGTTATAACTGCACAGTGCCTTCTAAGCAGAAAGGGCGTTATTATTGGTATTCTAAGCAGTGGTTAGCAAAGGCTGACTGACCAATTCACCTTGTAGAGAGTTGCCAACTCCGTCTGTTATTTTTACTGAGACGATTTGTCCAATTAGATCTTCATCGCCAGAAAAATGCGCGGTACGCATATTCTCTGTGCGCGCACTTAAAGTGTTGCCTTTTTTAGACTTGCCTTCAACGAGCA
>JBBWVR010000092.1:0-6823 GCA_050256315.1 Gammaproteobacteria bacterium
TTGAAAGTAAAGATGGTTGTTAAATATATGAGGAGTAAGTTATGAAAAGAATGCACATTCATTTATCTGTAGACGAATTAGATAAGAATATAAAGTTGTATTCAACAATGTTTGGAACAGATCCAAGTGTTCAGCATAGTGATTATGCTAAATGGCGATTAGATGACCCTTTAGTTAACTTTGCAATCTCAGCTAAAGGTCGTAAGAATGGTCTTAATCACCTAGGGCTTGAGTTAGATTCTAGTGAAGAATTAGAGATGGTTCATCAGAGAATTAATGAAAATAATCTAGATACTCTTGAGGAGCAGGGTGCACAATGTTGTTATTCTGAGTCTGATAAATATTGGGTTTTAGACCCTCAAGGAATACCTTGGGAAAATTTTCACACATTAGGTGAAATACCAATTTATGGAATCAACTCTAGTAAAGATGCAGTAGACTCAATAAATAGCTGCGGCATTAGTAACAAAACTTCTTCATCTCAATCAAATTGCTGCTAAATATATTTTGAAAAAATACTATAATGAATTTTAATAAGAGTAACCCAAGTGTAACTCTAATGGAAAAAATAACAAGAGTCTCCCCTTCCAGCTTCAACTGGATGCAAGCAACGTAATTGCGGGGGATTGTGATTCCGGTTGTCGCGGGCTCAAACCCCGTTTCTCGCCCCACCCTTCTTGTTTAAAAGGCACATATTGTCACAACTCTTAACCCCGGCCCTAAGGACTGTTTAACTAGGATTGTGATGCGGAATCCCAATAGCTTAAGCCCTGTTTCACGTTCCACTCTTATTTGATATCAAGAATCGATACCGTCACACTAGGACAATGTGAATTATGGAGACAGTTGTAGAGAGTTTAAACGCCCTCCACAACAAAATATCTTTGTTACAGATTAGCCAAGAATTCCTCAACATAGTTAGATGCTTGGTTGACATACGCTTCAACATTCTGCTGTGCACCTGCAGCTTCAGTTTGTACATTCTCCATGGTGCAACCTGTGGATAAAAAGCCCAGCAAGATCACGGATAAAAGCTTAATTTTCATTTTTTTCTCCTAGTGAATAATTATGAAATTATAGAGCAATTTGATCCTCCAAAATACCCATTATATTGACAAACCTCGCCTTGCTATAATGGCAGTTGTTTTAAACATTTTTCAGTAACAATTTATTTGATATAATTGCCTCATTATTTGTTTATTTACACCGACTATGAAACGATCGATTCTTGCTATCATTATTGGCTTTGCTGCTTTTTCAATTAACTCGTCTTACGCTGGCGCACTTGCTGAAGAAGCCACACTTAGAGGTATTAACTCAGTCTGTCAATCCCACCTTCAGGAGGTAGAAAACTCTTACAACTTAAACGGTTTAAATTTAACTTTTTTTCATACCGTCGAACCTGAGATTTACCCGTCTTTTCACACCTCTACAGAAAAGTTTGAAAACGGCGCCTCATTCTTCGCGACAACCCTATCTCCAGACGGAGAAATGTGCTACATTTCAATTATTAAAACAACAATTGTTAATAATCAAAACTGTGTGGCCATTCTAAAGGCGCGTCTTGACAACGACCCAACTCTACAAGCCACCTCTTATGGCGACGGCAATTATGTCCATATTTATCCCGAGTCGGGTGTTTACCAAATGTTATTGGTAGATATTGGCGAAAATGCCTGCGCCATCACTGAAACCCGAATGATGTGGCCGGGCAGATAAAACGCATACATATCTTTCTTTACAATATATGTAATATTACACACCCCTTGCGGGACAGGTAATATATTACAATCAATGGCTCATTATGATCTTATAATGTGTTATATAATTATCCTTCCTAATTACCGTTTCTGGAGAATACTATGGATTCATTAACCCTATATATTATTATTTTTGTAGTGGTTGTTGCCTTTTTGTGGGTTATCAGAGTCTACAATTCTTTGATAGCAATGATTCAGGCGATCATTAATAACTTTAAGCAAATAGACATTCAACTCGATAGAAGGGCTAAGATTTTTACTAATTTGATAGAAGTGGTCAAAAAAGCAATGAGTCATGAAATGGAGTTACTAACCAAGGTCACTGAACTTAGAAATACCTCTCTCGCCGCCAGTAAGTCAGGAGATACAGCAACAAAAATGGCTGCCGAAAATCAGATTTCATCGCTAATTCCGCAGTTGTCAGTACAATTTGAAGCTTACCCACAAGTCACAGCTGGTACCAACGCCCTACAACTGCAAGAAGAAATTGTTTCTACTGAAAATAAACTGGCGTACGCAAAACAAGCATACAACGACTCCATTGAAAAATATGAAGCCAAAAAACAAAGCTTTCTCGAAGCTTTTGTTGTGTCAATGTTTTCGAAGCTAAACAAGAGCTTTGAGCAATGGGGCTTAACGGCAGAAAAAAGGCAAGAAAACGAAGACATGACGGTTAAGTTTTAACTGGTCATTAAGTACTCATGCAAGTAGGTGACTTCAGAGAGACCATTCAAAAAAACAATCGGCGCACAACATTTGTTATAGGGATGTTTATTGCACTGTATCTTCTTCTCGGCCTGCTGATTGATGTCGCTCTGTATCTACAAACAGAGGGCAATATTAGCAACATTCTTCTATCAATAGCCAATGGTAGTTTGGCGCCAAAAGCCACAGTTATCACTGTTATTGTCGCCTGTATTTCAATAGCTGTCACTTTTAAAATAAGTGACAAGTTGATGTTAATGGGCACAAACTCTAAAGAGATTACCAGTTTAAATGCTGCGCTTGACGACGAAGAAAAGCAACTGTACAACATTGTTGAAGAACTAAAGATCTCAGCAGGCATGAATTACATGCCAAAAGTCTATATCATCGAAGACAACTACACCAACGCCTTTGCTTCAGGCTACTCTGAAAAATCCGCCCTCATTGCAGTAACAAGAAGGCTTGTGCAGCTGTTGAATCGAGACGAACTTCAAGCGGTGGTGGCGCATGAATTAACCCACATAAGAAACAACGACATAAAGCTAACATTGTTTGCCACAGTTCTTGCAAACATCATGCTATTAATTGTTGATATTTTATTCAGAGGCGTGCTTTACAGTAGGAATAGAAAAGTTGACGGCAGAATAATGATTTTTGTTATTATTTTAAGAGTTGTCTTCCCATTGGTGTCCTATTCACTGTTAATGTATTTGTCAAGAACAAGAGAATATATGGCAGATGCTGGAGCTGTTGAGTTAATGCGCGCAAACCAGCCAATGATTAACGCATTGAAAAAAATTAGTGGTGATTATGAAGACAACGAATCCGAAATTACCATTCCTAAAACCGATGAAATAAGACGGGCAGCCTATATTTTCAATATCGACTCAAAGAAGAAATATCGCAGTAAAATGTCAAATATGTTCTCAACGCATCCGAAAACTCAAGATCGCATCAACGAACTTCAAGGAAATTCATAAGCAATTCAAAATGGCAATTACAATTAAATCTTCATCTGAAGTCGAAAAAATGCGTATTGCGGGTCGACTTGCTGCAAGCGTTCTAGATATGATTACTCCACATGTTGCTGTCGGCATAACAACAGAACACCTAGACCAGATTTGCCACAAATTTATCGTCGATGAGCTGGGTGCTATTCCTGCGCCACTAAATTATCACGGCTTTCCAAAATCGATCTGCACCTCGATTAACAGCGTTGTTTGTCACGGTATTCCAGGTGAGAAAAAACTCAAAAAAGGTGACATTATCAATATTGATATTACCGTCATCAAAGACGGTTTTCATGGCGACACTTCAAAAATGTTTATCGTTGGCAAGCCAAATGTTAAGGCAACAAGAATTTGTAAAATAGCACAAGAATGCATGTATCTCGGTATTGAGCTAGTTAAACCGGGCGCTCGTTTAGGGGAAATTGGTCAAGTGATTGGCGCTCATGCGCATACTCACAATTGCTCGGTTGTTAAGGATTACTGTGGGCACGGTATCGGTCGAGGCTTTCACGAAGAGCCGCAAGTGCTGCATTACGACAACGGCAAAACGAAAGACTCGCCAATTCTCGAGCCTGGAATGACTTTTACCATCGAACCAATGATCAACCTAGGTGGTTATCAGGTTGTCACCTCTCGACTGGATGGCTGGACAGTGACTACCAAAGATCGCTCTTTGTCAGCTCAGTGGGAGCATACCATCCTGGTGACTGAAAACGGCCATGAAATTCTCACCCTGAGAGAAGAGGAGAGTGTTTAGCCATACTGCTAAAGCTGCACTCTGTGGTCATTAATCAACACCCAGCTTGTGCTAAAATATCACTTTTTTTTATTGTTGCTTTTTAACTTATGAAACGCTTAAGAAATTACTTTGTTTCTGGCCTTCTATTCTGGATTCCATTGGCCATTAGTATCATGGTAATCAAATTCTTTTTAGAGTTGGTTAACAGCATTGTTCCGCCTGAATATCTACCTGAAAAATTATTTAATCTCGGCGCCCAAATTCCCGGATCAGGCATTTTCTGGGTGCTTCTTGTTATTCTTTTAACAGGCGTTCTAGTCAGCAATATGATTGGTAGAAAAGTTGTCGAACTCTGGGAAAAAGTTCTCAATCGCATTCCTGGTTTTCGTGGCATCTACAGCGCCCTAAAAAAGCTGTCCTCAACGGTATTAAGCACCTCTGGTGAAGGCTTTCGCAAAGCACTTTTAGTTCAATATCCGCGCGAAGGCATGTGGACAATTGCCTTTCAAACCGGTAGTTATCACGGTGAAGTGGAGAAAATAATCGGTGAAGAGATTATCAATCTCTATGTCCCAACAACACCAAACCCAACTTCTGGCTTCTTTATTATGATGCCGAAAAAAGACGTCATCGAGCTCGAGATGAGTGTCGACGAAGCATTTAAACTAGTTATTTCTACCGGCGTTGTTGCGCCTGATTTAATCGATATTAAGGATAAAAAATGAGAACACACTTTTGTGGCGAATTAAGCAAAGACGCCCTAGATCAAGAAGTCACTCTATGTGGTTGGGTTAATAGAAGACGCGACCATGGTGGTGTTATCTTTCTTGACGTTAGAGACAAACGCGGCATTGCCCAAGTGGTTATCAATCCTGATACTGCTGATACTTTCGCTATAGCAGAAAGTGTTCGCAACGAGTTTGTATTAAAAATCACAGGCAAAGTTATTGCCAGAAACGAGGCGATGGTTAACAGCAAAATTCCAACAGGTGAAATTGAAGTTGTGGCTAGTGACATTGAAATTCTTAACGCTTCTAAGCCTATTCCATTCCAACTTGATGCTACAGACACATCTGAAGAAGTTAGACTGAAATATCGCTATCTTGACCTTCGTCGTGACGAGATGCAAAAGCGCTTAAGACTTAGATCCAAAGTAACGCATTTCATGCGTGATTTTATGGATAGTCATGACTTTCTAGACATTGAGACACCATTTTTAACCAAAGCCACGCCAGAAGGTGCAAGAGATTACTTGGTGCCATCAAGAACACACGAGGGTAGCTTTTTTGCCCTGCCACAATCCCCGCAACTTTTTAAGCAGTTGCTAATGATGTCGGGATTCGAGCGCTATTACCAAATTGTTAAGTGTTTTAGAGATGAAGACTTACGCGCCGACCGTCAACCAGAATTCACCCAGTTAGATATAGAAACTTCATTTATGAATGAAGATGAAATTACTGGACTAATGGAACAGATGGTTCGTGGTCTTTTCAAAGATGCCATTGATGTCAACTTGCCTGATGAATTCCCAACCATTACTTTCAATGATGCAATGCGTCTTTATGGCGTTGATCGCCCTGATATGCGCATACCTTTGCAAATGGTCGATCTTAACGAACTAATGCAATCGGTTGAGTTTAAAGTTTTCTCAGGCCCTGCAAACAGTGAGGATGGTCGAGTGGCGGCGATGAGAGTGCCAGGCGGTGCAACTATTAGCCGCAAACAAATTGACGACTACACCAAGTTTGTTAGTATTTATGGCGCCAAAGGCCTTGCCTATATCAAGCTTAACGAAGACGGTCCAGCTTCACCAATTATTAAATTCTTAGGCGACGAAGTAACTCAAAAAGTAATCGAACTCACTGGCGCAGAAACCGGTGACATTATTTTCTTTGGCGCAGACAAGGCTAAAGTTGTTAACGAATCTCTAGGAAACCTTAGAGAAAAGCTAGCAAAGGACTTAAATCTATACGATAAAGAGTGGGCGCCAATTTGGGTGCTTGATTTCCCAATGTTTGATGTTGCAGACGACGGCTCACTTAATGCCATTCACCATCCATTCACCGCACCCAGTGTTGATAAACAAACCCTTATCGACAATCCAGGTGAGGCATTATCACGCGCCTACGATCTAGTTATTAACGGCTCTGAAGTCGGCGGTGGTTCGATTCGAATTCACCAAAGTGATATGCAAAAAACAGTACTCACACTTCTTGGTATTGATGACGAAGAGGCGCGCGAGAAATTTGGTTTCTTACTCGACGCCTTAGAATACGGTTGCCCTCCACACGGCGGCATGGCCTTTGGCCTTGATCGATTAGTGATGATTCTTACCGGTGCAGACTCCATCAGAGAAGTTATTGCCTTCCCTAAAACACAAACTGCCGCATGCTTGTTAACCAATGCACCAGCCAGTGTTCCAAGAAAGCAACTTAGAGAATTAAGCATCAAAGTTAGTTTGCCGGAAAAATCATAAATGCAACTTAGGGACTCCATAAAAAAAGCCCTAAAGGATAACAACGCCCTTCTTGTAGCGCATTATTACGTCAGTGCTGACTTACAAATATTGGCCGAAGAAACGGGCGGTGTTGAGATCGGAAGAGCACACG
>JBBWVR010000093.1:0-8849 GCA_050256315.1 Gammaproteobacteria bacterium
GTGGTATCGGGTGTTTTACACGGAATAAAGGGGCAGTATTTATTGCTTGAGAATGGTGTGCTCAACATTAGAAAGTTCGGCTCATATCATGTAACCCTGTCAACTTGAAAACCTGCATTAATTAAAACAAGATCGTATGAATGAAGATTTTCCGCGAATTAAACGCCTACCTACTTATGTGTTCGCGATCACTAACGAGCTCAAAGCAACGCTGGTTGGTGCACTTGCAAAGATAAAATCTTATTTGGACTACGGCATTTTCACCCCAATTCAAGTGGCTGCCATTGAGGCGCTTGAAGGCGATCAAACTTGTGTGTCCGAGATTCGCGATATGTACCAACATCGTCGTGATGTGCTCTGCGAGGGGCTAAACAATATCGGCTGGGATATAACACCACCCAAAGCAACCATGTTTGTTTGGGCAAAAATTCCAGAATTTTATCGACACATGGGCTCATTAGAGTTTTGCAAAGAATTGCTTAAACGAGCCAAAGTTGGCGTGTCGCCGGGTATCGGTTTTGGCGATTATGGCGATGATTATGTGCGCATCTGTCTCATTGAAAATGAGCAAAGAACGCGCCAAGCAATTCGCGGTATTCGCGTCATGTTCAAGGAAGACGGTCTTTTATGAAGCTTGACAAAGCCCAATTCAGAGCGCTAGAAAACAAGCGCATCACTCTTCTTGGAATGTCGGGCGTTGGCAAGACACACCTAGCAAAGCTGATTGGACAAACTGGCGACTGGTTTCATTTTTCCGGCGACTACCATATTGGCGCAACGCATCTAAAAGATGAGATTGTCGATAATATTGCGCTCAAAATGAAAAAGGATCCTTGGCTACAAAAACTACTGAACAATCACTCGATTAGCGTCAACTCACAAGTCACTTTTGACAACCTCGAGCCAATCTCGGCCTTTCTTGGCAAAGTGGGAAACCCTGAAGAAGACGGCCTACCAATTGATGAATTTATTCGGCGCCAAGCCAAATTTTGCGAAGCTGAAATTAGGGCGATGAATGATGTGCCAATGTTTATTGAAAGAGCACTAAACCAAGGCCACGAGCACTTTATTAATGACGCTGGTGGTAGTCTCTGTGAACTGGACGATGATAACGTCTATCAAACACTGGCCAAACACACGCTAATTCTTTATATCAAAACATCAAGCGCCAACGAAAAAATGCTCATTGAGCGCGCGCAGCAACGCCCCAAGCCACTGTATTATCAGACCGAATTTTTACAATCCGCGCTGAATGACTACCTTAATGAAAACAAGCTTAGCTTCGTGGCACAAATCAGCCCAGATGCGTTTGTTCGCTGGGTGTTTCCAAGACTGGTAGCCAACCGTTTGCCGAAATATCAGGCAATTGCTGACCAATACGGCTATACCCTCAATAGCGACGATCTCTACCAATGCAAAACAGCCGACGATGTATTTAATTTAATTGACGAGGCCGTAGATTGATATCCCATTAATTGCCCACTCAGACCTGCCGTCGTTTCAACGCCTTAAAAATCAAGGGGAGACCATCCTCTCTAAAGACAGAGCTCAGCATCAAGTTATTCGTGAATTGCACATTGGTCTCTTGAATATAATGCCCGACGCAGCACTTGAGGCTACCGAGCGCCAATTTTTTCGACTCATTGGCCACTCAAACGAAATTGCCCAATTCTACGTGCACCCTTTTTCCCTTTCAAGCGTCGAGCGCAGCGAAAAAGCGTCAGAACACTTAAATAAACACTACAAAACATTTGATGAAATCAAGGCCATTGGTCTAGATGCGCTCATCATTACCGGCGCCAACGTGTCTCATTCAGATCTCCAGCTCGCACCGTTTTACGAGCAGCTTAAAGAGGTGGTTGAGTGGTCTTATGAGAACGTTACCTCAACCTTATGCTCTTGCTTGGCAACACACGCAGTACTGGGATTTCGCTACGGCCAGCCGCGCCAGCCAATCGGTGACAAGTGCTGGGGGGTGTTTCCGCACCACCTTGTTGACAGACACCACCCACTAGTCAGCGGCGTCAATACTCGTTTTGATATACCGCACTCGCGTTTTAATGAAGTTTCTGAAGCGCAGTTCGAAAAAGCCGGTGTAAAAATTTTAGCCAAAAGCGACGAGGGCGTGCACTTGGCGGTTAGCCCAGACCTCTTTAGACTGGTGTTCTTCCAGGGCCACCCCGAATACGACACCGTTAGCCTATTAAAAGAGTACAAGCGCGAAGTCATGTTGTATCTCAATGGCGGGCGAGATGATTACCCACCAATGCCAGACAACTATTTGAACGCGCAAAACCAAGCCATTTTGAACGAGTATCAAACCAAGTTGGCCGCAGGCGAAATGACCATCAAAGATTTTCCCGAGTCTCTCGTTTCTGCAACACTAGACAACACTTGGCATGACAGCACAACAGCCATTATCAACAACTGGATTGGTTGTGTTTATCAGGTCACCCATGAAGATATCGATAAACCGTTTATGGACGGCATTAACCCGCAAGACCCTCTTAATCTAAAGGGGTGAACGCACTCGCCAAAGACTTACTCGCTTGGTTTGAAATCAGCGGCAGAAAAAATCTTCCTTGGCAGTCGAACCCGAGCAATATTTACTACATTTGGGTGTCAGAGGTAATGCTGCAACAAACCCAAGTAGCAACGGTTACTAACTACTTTAGCGCCTTTATTGTACGATTCCCAACACTGAGCGACTTAGCTCACGCCGATATTGACGAAGTATTGGCACTGTGGGCGGGGCTTGGATATTATTCTCGAGCGAGAAATCTCCACAAAAGTGCTCGCATTATCTTAACAAAATTTAACGGCGATTTTCCACTGGTGTTCACTGACGTGTTAAGTCTGCCCGGTGTCGGCGAGTCTACTGCCGGCGCCATTCTTTCGCTTGGAGCAAAACAACGCCACCCCATTCTCGACGGAAATGTGAAGCGTGTGCTGTGTCGATACCGACAAATAGAGGGCCACTACAGCAATGCATCAGTACTCAAAACACTGTGGCAAGAGGCTGATTTTCACACCCCTAGCAAGGCCAATGCAGAATACACACAGGCCATTATGGATTTAGGCGCAACCGTTTGCACTCGCAGCAGGCCAAAGTGTAACACCTGCCCTATCAGCAAACACTGCCAAGCCAATTTGTGCCAAACACAAAACCAATACCCTAACAAAAAACCAAGCTCATTAAAGCCCACCAAATCTACAGCGATGCTGATTTTTCAAAATGAGAAAGGTGGAGTTTATCTCAACAAAAGACCCGACAAGGGTATTTGGGGTGGTCTCTGGAGTTTAATCGAGTGTGACGACAGCGATCCTGTTATCATAAAAACTGTAAAATCGCACAACGCTTTGGCAAAAGTTGAGAAAACCCTTCCTCAGTTTAAGCACAGCTTTAGCCACTACCACCTGCTCATCAGGCCTATTTTAATCTCTTCACCGGGCCTTAAGCGCGGCTACGAAAATCCAGACAAGCATAGCAAGGGTGTACCGGCGCCTGTCAAAAAAATACTTTCACAGCTTTAATCGTTTAATTTGCTCGATTTCCTATGCGTAAAATAAGCCCATGCATTTAATTCGTGGCCTTCATAACCTTAAAAAGCTCAATGGCTGTGTGCTCACTATTGGCAATTTTGACGGTGTTCATTCTGGCCACCAGGAAATAATTCGCCTCCTTACAGCTAAATCTAAAGAGCTAGGTGTACCTTCGGTTGTGGTTTCTTTTTCTGTCACTCCGCAGACTTTTTTTGGCCGCCCAAAAGCACGCCTCAGCAACTTTAGAGACAAGCACATTTTGTTAGAATCTTTAGGCGTCGATAAACACCTGTTGATTCGTTTTAACAAAGTCTTTTCTGAAACCAGTGCAAATTCTTTCATCGAAGAAATAATAATAGGCCAATTAAACGCTCGCTACTGCTTAATTGGCGATGATTTTCGTTTTGGTAAAGGCCGTCTAGGCGATTTTTGTCTGCTGGAAAAGTATGCAAAATTAGGTGGTTTTTCAGCCGACAAAATTGGTGATATTCAAATAAAAGGTCAGCGCGTTAGCAGCTCCGCGATACGGTACTGTCTTGCGCTTGGAGAGCTCGACAAAGCCGAACAACTTCTTGGAAGGCCGTATACCATTAGTGGCCTCATTGCCCATGGTGCTAAAAAGGGTCGCACCATCGGTTTTCCAACAATTAACATTGGTATTCGCAGAAATCTAAGCCCAGTATTGGGTGTTTTTGCCGTGCTAGTTGAAATAAACAGCATCACTTATTATGGCGTTTGCAACGTTGGAAAGCGACCAACTGTTAGTGGTGAGAAAACCTTGTTAGAGGTTTTTCTTTTCGATTTTGACCAAGAGGTTTATGGCGAGCGAGCCACAGTAACATTCAAATATCGAGTGCGTGAAGAAAAGAAGTTTGCCTCTTTTGACGAGTTAAAAATACAAATCACTGAAGACGTCAAAAGCGCTAAACGCTTTTTCAAAATCTAATCAATCCTAAAGCCGTATTCGCCAAGTAATTTTGTCGCCTGAGAAAAAGGGCTGCACTTCTGAGCCTGCAAAATCATAGCTTTCTGGCACCGTCCAAGACTGTTTTTCTAATGTTATTGTTTCTGAATTACGCGGCAAGCCGTAAAAATCGGGGCCGAATTTTGAGGCAAAACCTTCAAGCCTCTCTATTGCACCAACACCATCAAAAGCCATTGCATAAAGTTCTATTGCAGCGTGCGCACTAAAAATACCCGCACAACCACAATCCGACTCTTTGGCGTGTTTATCGTGTGGCGCTGAATCTGTGCCCAAGAAAAACTTTGGATTTTCCGAGGTTGCGGCCTCAAGTAGGGCGTTTTGATGAGGTTGTTTGCGTTTGAGAATTGGCAAACAGTAATAATGCGGCTTGATGCCACCCGCCAACATGTGGTTTCTATTGGCAAGCAAGTGATGCGGTGTAATCGTCGCCCCAACACTCTCGGGTGCGCTTGATACGTAGTCAACCGCGTCTTTTGTGGTGATGTGCTCAAGCACAATTTTAAGCCCTGGAAAATCTTTGACAATTTGCGACAAAATTGTTTCAATAAATACCACCTCCCGATCAAACACATCAATCTCTGGATCCGTCACTTCGCCGTGCAACAATAAAGGCATGCCAGCTTTTTGCATGGCCTCAAGTGCTGGGTAAATATGCACAACATCGGTAACACCGCTGTCCGAATTAGTTGTTGCGCCAGCTGGATAAAGCTTTGCCGCATAGACCTCAGAAGCAGCCACCGCCTCTTGAATATCAAGTGCGTTGGTACTGTCTGTAAGATACAAGACCATCAAGGGCTTGAAGGCGCTGCCTTGTGGCAAGGCGTTAACGATCTCATCGTGGTATGCTCGAGCCTGGGCTGCGCTTTTAACGGGTGGCGTGAGGTTGGGCATCACAATTGCCCTGCCCATTTGCGCTGCACTCATGCCCACAACAGATCGCATTGCACCTCCACTACGTAAGTGCAGGTGCCAGTCGTCCGGTTTAATAATGCTGATGCTTTTCATTGGTTTCAACTAAAGCGCGAGTAGTTGGGCCTGATTATTTGGCGCACTAACCGTGGCATTGTTTAAATTTTTTGCCAGAGCCGCACGGGCACGGGTCATTCCTGCCGACTTTTTTAACTCTTTTTGGCAGGTGCATGACGGACATTGGTTTTTTAGGCTTCTCAACACTTGCCGCTGGCTTGTTGTTCGGCCCTTCTTTAGCCGGTTCAACGTTGACACGACAAAGCGCCTTAACCATTTCAATATTAATCGTGTCAAGCAATGCTGTAAACATTTCGAAAGATTCTCGCTTGTATTCTTGCACAGGATTCTTTTGACCGTAACCACGCAAATTAACACTTTGCCTTAAGTAATCCATTGCGGCTAGATGTTCTTTCCAAAAATGATCTAGCGCTCTAAGCATAACCGCTTTTTCGAACATTCGCATGGTTTCACTACCCACCGCATCTTCTTTCATTTGATGAGCCACGGCCAGAGAGTCAAGAATTATCTTTAGAATTTTGTCAACATCGTGGCCAGAGTCAATTGTTTTTTGCAAAGGCATGTCAACACCAAAATCCGTCTTTAGGGCGCCTTGCAAGCCATCAACATCCCAGTCTTCTTCGGCCGTTGTTGTTGAAACATGGCGACCAAATAAATCGCCAATCACACTTTCCCTGGTTTCGATAAAGCGCTCTTTTACGCTTTCAACGTCCATCAACTCGTTTCTAAGCCCGTAGATCACCTTGCGCTGGTCGTTAGCAACATCGTCGTACTCAAGCAAGTGCTTACGTGCATCATAATGCATACCCTCAACCTTGCGCTGCGCATTTTCGATTGTTCTGTTGAGCCAGCTGTGCTCTAAAGCTTCGCCTTCTTTCATGCCAAGTTTTTTCATCATACTGGCTGTTTTTTCAGAGGCAAATATCTGCATCAGACTGTCTTCAAGCGACAAATAGAATCGAGTTGAGCCGATGTCGCCTTGTCGGGCCGAACGACCTCTTAGTTGATTGTCAACACGACGAGACTCGTTACGCTCTGTACCAATAATGTGCAGGCCGCCCGCCTTAATAACCACCGCATGCTTTGCAAGCCATTCGGCTGTTTGCTCTTCATCCTCGTTCGGTCTGCCGCCAAGCACGATGTCTGTTCCCCTGCCAGCCATATTGGTGGCAATAGTGACAGCCCCTGGTGCGCCGGCATTAGCAATAATTTCAGCTTCACGCTGATGCTGTTTGGCATTTAACACTTCGTGGGTAATTTTGTTTTTCTTTAACAGTTCGGAAATGGCCTCTGAGGCTTCAATGCTACTTGTGCCAACCAAAACCGGCTGTTGCGCCTGCTGACATTTTTTAACATCGGCAACAATTGCATCGAATTTTTCAAGCGTTGTGCCAAAAATTAAATCGGACGCATCGATACGGGCAGACTTGGTGTTTGCTGGCACCACAACCACTTCAAGACCGTAAATTTCATGCAACTCCACTGCTTCGGTTTCCGCGGTGCCCGTCATTCCGGCAAGTTTTTCGTACAATCTAAAGAAGTTTTGATAAGTAATGCCAGCCAGTGTTTGGTTTTCTCTTTTAATGCTAACACCCTCTTTGGCTTCAAGCGCCTGGTGCAAACCCTCCGACCAACGCCTGCCTTCCATTGTTCTGCCAGTGAACTCGTCGACAATAATCACCTCATCATCTTTGACAATATATTCATCGTCAATATGAAATAGGTTGTGTGCGCGCAGTCCCGAAAGAAGGTGCTGCATAAGCATAATATTGGCAGAGTCGTATAGACTAGCGCCTTCGGCTAGCAGTCCTGCACTGATGAGCAGCTCTTCAGCCTTAATGTGGCCGTCGTCGGTTAAGTATGCTTGCTTGTGTTTCTTGTTAAGAGTGAAGTCTCCCGGTGTATTAACCACAACCTCTTTACCTTCGCCCGTTTCCAGTTGCTCAGTGAACTGAGGGGTCATTTTGTTAATGGTTTCATAAATGGCCGCGTGATCGTCAGTTGGGCCCGAAATAACCAGTGGTGTTCTTGCTTCATCGATCAGAATGGAGTCAACTTCGTCAACAATTGCGAAGTGGCGCTTTTTTTGTGCTTTTTGCTCAATCGAAAAAGCCATGTTATCGCGCAGATAATCAAAACCAAGTTCATTATTTGTGGCATAAGTAATGTCACAAGCATAGGCGGCAACCTTGCCCTCTGGCGCCATACCAGAAATAGCGGTACCGACCGTTAGGCCTAAAAAGTTATAAATTTTGCCCATCCATTCGGCATCACGAGTGGCCAAATAATCATTAACCGTAACCACGTGAACACCCTCACCGCCAAGCGCATTTAGGTAGGCCGGCAACGTTGCGACCAGTGTTTTTCCTTCACCGGTGCCCATTTCAGCAATACAACCCTGATTAAGAACCATGCCGCCAATTAGCTGGACGTCGTAGTGGCGAATGCCGAGCACCCTTTGACTTGCCTCTCTGACAACAGCAAATGCCTCTGGCAAAATATCGTCTAAAGACGCACTTTGGGCCAATCTGTCGCGAAAGTCTTGGGTTTTAGCGCCAAGCTCTTCGTCCGTTAATGTTTGAAGTTTGGCTTCAAAATCGTTAATTTCACCCACAAGCCGGGCATACTTCTTAATCAAACGTTCTTTGCGCGAGCCAACAACTTTAGCGACAACTTTATTTATAATACTCATGTAACTCTAACAATTTCAAAAAAACATACGCATTTTCTCATAAATGGCATACAAACCTACAACAAACCTAACAAATTTTAAGCCAGCAGGTGGTCTTGGTAGTTTGTTCAAGAAAGCCAAAATGCATAACCAACTGGATGATCAGCTACAAGTGTTGCTAGACGTGCAATTCAAAGGTCTGTCTCTGTGCTTAGTGGAGGGCAACTGTGTTACATTGATTGCACCCAATCCAGCGATCGCCTATCGGGCAAACAAACAACAAGCGGTGTTGTTGGTCATTGTTCAGCAGATTCAAGGCCTCTCAAACACGACCAAGCTGCTGATAAAAGTGAATAAAAAAGGAGTGTGAGGCACTGGTATGCAATTTTTTCCTTTAAATCAGAGAGCGTTTACTTTATAATTAGACGGTTTTTTACTTAAGAATCGAGCAAAACCCCTATGTCAGAACAAACCATTGACCTTAAGAAAAGGCGTTTTTTAACGCAGGCAACAAGCGTTGTTGGCGCTGTTGGTGTGGGCTTTGTAGCTTGGCCATTTATCTCCTCATGGAAGCCCTCAGCAAGAGCAAAAGCTGCTGGCGCGCCTGTTGATGTTGATATTTCAAAACTAGAAGAGGGTCAATTGGTACGTGTTCTGTGGCAC
>JBBWVR010000094.1:0-5109 GCA_050256315.1 Gammaproteobacteria bacterium
AGCTAAGGCAATTTCCTTGCTCCAGTCCCCTATGTTTAATAGGTAACCTTCTTCATCTACTTCAGCGCCAAGTATTGCAGCCATTGTCTTCTATTTTTCTTTGTTGTTAATAAATCTAATGCGCGAGACACACACAAAAGCATCGTCGTTCACAACGATTAATTTTACTGATGTCAGGCTTGTAGGGGAACTAAATTACACCCCAATAGTGAGGGATTGAAGCTGGCTAGTTGGCCAAGTAAGCATCAACACTTTTAGCAACACCGCGGCCTTCGTTAATCGCCCAAACAACCAGCGATTGACCTCGTCTGCAGTCACCTGCAGTGAAGATACCCACTTTTGAGGTGGTAAATTCACCGTGCTCAGCTTTGTAGTTGCCGCGCCCATCAAGTTCAATTGCAGCGTCGTCGCTGACATAGTGTTCAGGGGAGACAAAGCCCATCGATAACAACACCAATTGCGTGTCCCAAGTTTTCTCAGTGCCGGCAATTTCATTTAGTTGGCCATTTTTAAACGTCACGTTAACGGTATTAATGCCACTGACATTACCATCACTGTCTTTAACGAATGACTTGGTTAGCAGTTGATAGTGTCTTGGATCTTTGCCAAAAACAGCAGTCGCTTCTTCGTGGCCATAATCCACACGATAAATCAGCGGCCACTCCGGCCAAGGATTTTGGTCTGCTCTGCCAGCAGGCGGTTGACTCATTAATTCAAAATTAACAATCGATTTTGCGCCCTGTCTCAGTGACGTACCAATACAGTCTGTACCCGTATCACCACCGCCAATCACAATTACATCTTTGCCCTTTGCAGAAAACTCACCCTCATCGGTGTGGCCATGATCGAGCAAACTTTTGTAATTTGCCGTTAAGTAACTCATTGCTGGGTAAATACCCTTTGCATCACGGTTATCCACTGGCAAGTCACGTGCCTTGGTTGCGCCTGTTGTTAACACAATAGCGTCAAATTGTCCTTGCAACTCAGACACACTCATATCTTTGCCAATATCGGTACTGGTGATAAATTCAATTCCTTCAGCTCTAAGTAGATTGACACGACGGTTAACCACGTCTTTGCCTAGTTTCATATTGGGGATACCGTACATCAATAAACCACCAATTCGATCACTGCGCTCATAAACCGTTACTAAATGCCCCATCTGATTTAGTTCATCGGCTGCTGAGAGACCCGCAGGTCCAGAGCCAACAACCGCAACAGTTTTATCTGAACGGCTAGTCACCTCTCTGGGGATGATCCAACCCTCCTCAAAGCCTTTGTCAACAATAGACTGTTCAATGTTTTTAATCGTTACCGCAGGATTGGTAATACCCAAAACACACGAACCTTCACAAGGTGCTGGACAAACTCGACCAGTAAATTCTGGAAAATTATTTGTTTTGTGGAGGCGCTCAAGCGCCTCACGCCATTGGTCGATATAAATTAGATGGTTCCACTCTGGAATAAGGTTGTCAATTGGACAGCCATCGGCGGACTGGCAAAAAGGCACGCCGCAATCCATGCATCGTGCACCTTGTTGTTGAAGGTGATCAAGATCATGAACGCCGGAGAAAATTTCATCGTAGTCATTGATGCGAATTTCTACATCACGATACGACTCCACTTCACGATCAAACTCTATAAAACCTGTTACCTTGCCCACTAATTATTTCTTTAATATTTAACACAGTATTGGATTATGACACAATTTGCGCAATCGCTTGGTGTGATATGTCACCACAAGGAACCAACAATCATGATATGAAAGTATGATTTTAAAGAAAATTTAAATATTTTCAGGCTGCGCTTTAATAAAAGCAGGGAGTTGATTACACCTCTGTGCAATCTTCACAATCTTTGGATAGGTCGACAAGTCACAGTCAAATCGCTTGGCATTATAAACTTGTGGCACCAAGCAAATATCGGCCAGACTGGGTTGATTTTGATGGCAAAAGTCAGCCGTTTCATCCTCGTTTAAGCGCTGCTCTAAAGCGTTAAACCCTAATGTTATCCAATGCCTATACCACGTCATTTTTGCTTCTTTGTCTACTGACAATTCATCTTGTAAATAATTAAGCACACGCAAATTATCCAGTGGATGAATATCACTGCTAATCAGCTGCGCTAACGACCGAATACGAGCCTTTGCCAAGGCGTCTTGGTGCAAAATTGTTGGCGTGGGTTTGAGTTCTTCTAGGTACTCACAAATCGCTAACGATTGCGTTAACACAACATCACCTTTGCCCGCCTCTTTGATGAGTAATGCCGGTACTAATCCTTGTGGGTTGAGCAACTTGTATTCATCAGAAGCTTCTTCTGATTCCAGTAAATTAACACGCTTACTTTTATATTGAAGTTGCTTGAGATTGAGCGCTATACGCACGCGATAAGCCGCCGACGATCGAGGGTAATCGCATAAAGTAAGTGTGGCTTGTTCAGTGCTCTTCATTAGTTATTGGATGGCAATAAGGTGCCAACCACCTCGCCAAAACCGATACGTGGGCGTTGGCTGTCTATCGCTTCACACCAACCTTTCATTATTATTTTATCGCCATCTTCTAAGAACGTGCGGACTTCGCCATTATCAAGCGTAATTGGGTTTTTACCACCACTGGTCAACTCTATGAGAGCGCCAGCTTCACTGATATCTGGACCTGATTGCGTGCCAGAGCCTAGTAAGTCGCCTGAGCGCATATTGCAACCACCCACACTGTGATGGGCAAGCATTTGCGACACCGTCCAATAAGAATGCTTAAAGTTGCTTCTCGATAGTCTTTGTGGTACCTGGTCATTATCGCGCATTGTTTGCGTCTCAATGAGCACCTCCAACTCCACATCAAAACCGCCTTGCGCTCTATTTTTATCCGACTCCAAGTACGATACAGGTTGTGGGTGGCTCTCTTCTCGATGCCAAGGCGTTCGATATGGCGCTAAAGCCTCAGTGGTGATAATCCAAGGAGAGATGGTTGTCGCGAAGTTTTTTGATAAAAACGGCCCCAACGGTTGATACTCCCAAGCTTGAATATCTCTAGCCGACCAATCATTAAGCAAGCAAAGTCCAAAAATATGATTATCCGTATCATCGATTGCAATCTGCTCACCAATGTCATTACCCTTACCAATAAAAATACCCACTTCTAGCTCATAATCCAGTCGCTTTGCCGGGCCAAAACTTGGTTCAGCAGCATCTGGCGCTTTGGTTTGACCCATCGGTCTGGCAAATGCTTGACCAGAGACGTCGATAGACGAGCTTCTGCCATGATAGCCAATTGGCAACCACTTATAATTTGGCAACAAAGGATTGTCTGGTCGAAACAATTTGCCAATATTGGTAGCATGATGAATCGAGGTGTAAAAATCGGTGTAGTCACCAATTTGTGCTGGCAGCTTGAACTCAGCCACAGACTGTGGGATTAAACAACTAGAGATAGTCTTTTCTAACGCACTGCCCTTTGTTAGGCCGTCTGACAACACCAATCTTAGTTCAGACCAGGCATCAACACCCATGGACATAAATTTGTTGAGGCTGTTTTGGCTACAAGACTTGAGGCTTTTTTGAGTTGGGGTATTAAACAGCTTGTACTTCTCTAGCTGTGCCAAATCAACAATGTCATCGCCAATAGCAACGCCAACACGGAATACTTCTTTGCCCTCTTTGCGCTTAAACACAGCAAAGGGTAAATTTTGAATGGGGAAGTCTGCATGGCCGTTGGCCGAGCTAACCCAGCTTTGACGCTCAGCATCATGGGTAGAGTTTAAGCTTGTATTTTTCATCATAATTTCTTTTATTATTTAGGGTTTTTTGACATCAAAATGGCTTTTAAGGCCATGCCATACTTGGTGATAGTTCGTTTGTCTAAGAGGGCTATTGAGGGCCTTCTTGCTGACTGAATACATTAAATTACTCTCAAACATAAAAGCCATCGTCTTATCAAGATGCTCTGGCTCCAAATCTTTATTGCTGGCCTTTTCAAAAGTCTTTGCATCAGGGCCGTGCAAGCTCATGGTGTTGTGCAGACTGGCGCCGCCTGGCACAAAACCCCCGGCTTTGGCGTCATATGCACCTTCAATCAACCCCATAAACTCACTCATGATATTGCGATGGAACCAAGGCGGACGGAAGGTATCTTCAGCCACCATCCAACGTGGTGGAAAGATAACAAAGTCGCAATTAGCCACACCGGATCTCGAAGAGGGTGAAGTAAGTACAGTGAAGATAGAAGGATCACAGTGATCAAAGCTAACGCTGTTAATGGCATTAAAGCGACTTAGATCGTATTTATAGGGTGCATAGTTACCATGCCAGGCAACAACATTAAAAGGTGAGTGATCCAGGGTTGAGCGCCACAACTGACCGCCAAACTTGTTCAATAATTCAAACTCAGCAGAAGTGTCTTCATAACTCGCAACCGGGGTTAAAAAATCTCTAGCACTGGCAAGGCCATTGGCACCAATAGGGCCTAAATTTGGCAGCTCAAAAGGAGTGCCATAATTCTCACAAACATAGCCCCTGGCAAACTCTGCAGAACCCTCCAACTTCACTTGGAACTTTAATCCTCTAGGAATGACACAAATCTCTTTGGGCACAACATCGAGCACACCCATCTCTGTGACAATACAAAGCGCACCTTGCTGAGGCACGATCAGCATCTCTCCATCAGAGTTGTAAAAATAGCCGTCCATATCCCTATTGGCGGCGTATGAATAGATGCCAACCCCCACTTGAGTGTTTACAGAACCATTGCCACAAATGGCAAAAAGACCCTCAATAAAATTCGTTTTAGTCGATGGTTCGCTTTGTGGATCCCAGCGCATTTGGTTGGGGCTGGTTACCACATCCTCGGCTGATAGTGATAAACCCTTATGAGACACAGGCACAAAATCTGACTCAATTACACTCGGACGAATACGATACAACCAAGAGCGTCTATTGCTCTCCCTTGGCGCGGTGAAAGCACTGCCAGAGAGCTGCTCAGCGTAGAGACCATAAGCGCATTTTTGCGGTGAATTTCGCCCAACAGGCAACGCACCCGCCAAAGCTTCGGTCTCGAAGTGGTTGCCAAAACCACTTTGGTATTCTCTATTGTCAGTTTGCATACTCATAGTAAA
>JBBWVR010000095.1:0-2287 GCA_050256315.1 Gammaproteobacteria bacterium
GGCTTGCCTGTCTCACACCATACTAAGTCAGCATAAGGTGCGTAAGAAACACCACGAGAGATAGACTGCTCAAGACCGTTCTTAACAATATAGAAACCTTCAGGCGTTCTCTTGCCCGTTAAGAATTTCTCATCAGATGGATCAACATCAGAAGTCAATAAGTTTGCAGCTTCAGCATCCGTACGCGCCAAAACAACAGTAGGAACACCCATAACGTCAGCAGCTAAACGAGCTGAAATAAGCTTTTGCACAGCTTCTTGCGTAGGCACAAGAACTTTACCACCCATGTGGCCACATTTCTTAACCGCTGCTAATTGATCTTCAAAGTGAGCGCCAGCTGCACCACTAGCGATCATATTTTTCATTAATTCGAATGCATTTAATACACCACCAAAGCCAGCTTCAGCATCAGCAACAATTGGAAGGAAGTAATCAATATGCTTGTCGTCACCTTTCTCGATTCCACGTGCCCACTGAATTTCGTCGGCCCTTTTAAAGGTGTTATTAATACGGCGTACCATTGTTGGCACAGAGTCATAAGCATATAGAGACTGGTCCGGGTACATTGTTTCTGATGTGTTGCCATCAGCCGCTACTTGCCAGCCTGATAGATAAACTGCCTCAATGCCCGCTTTCGCTTGTTGCATTGCTTGACCCGCAGTGATGGCGCCCATGCAGTTTACGTAACCTTTCTTAGATGAGCCGTTAATTAATTCCCAAAGTTTTTCAGCACCGTTTCTAGCCAGCGTATACTCTGGCTGTACTGACCCGCGTAGACGTACAACGTCTTCTGCTGAATAGCCGCGCTTAACATCAGCCCAACGCGGGTTGTTTTTCCAATCCTGCTCTAAAGCTTCTATTTGTTCTTTTCTGTTCATTCTTTTATCCTAATAATACAACGTGTTTGACGATCAACAAACACTTCATTTGTAGCCGAAAATTATACGTTGTCAACGGCTTATTTATTTATAAGATGCATTATACAACCATACTATTTCACTATATGAAAGTACAGGCGAGCAATCGGTAGGAGATAGAAATACAACACCATTAAGAGTGTCCTAAATTTTCTAATTATTTAAAATTGTCGACAATAACTTGGTTTTATTGCTTCATCATTTGATCACAATATTACTCATGTGAATTGTGGTTACAAGGTCAGTAAAAAATGCACCATAACCTCATTGAAATGCATTTCAGCATCTTCTAAATTGTTGACAATAACTTCCTTTTTCGATAAATTTCACTATATACTCGCAAACTATCATTATATGAAATATTATGACCACTAACCAACCGCAGAAAAAACACAACGCCATTGAGAAGTGTTTACAGATTCTCACAATTTTTTCGATAGACAAAGCCCACTACAGTCTCAAAGAAATTAGTGAGTCGTTAGGCTTTAATCTTTCAACAACATACAGAATTCTTACCACACTTGAGAATTATGGCTACGTTGTCAGGCTAAGAAACAAGCAATACACCATTGGTACGCAAGCACTGTATTTAAGTGCAATCTACACGCACAGCAATCATCTTGATCAAATTCGACCGATTGTTGATAATATTCGCGACATTTCCGGCGAAACTGCTTCATTCTTCATTGAGGAAGATAGCATGCGCATCTGCCTTTACCGCGCTCATTCTAGAGATGAAATTCGCCACAATATTGAACAAGGCACACGACTTGAGCTCAATCGAGGTGCGTCGGGGCGCATCATTCTTGCCTATGGCAAGCGTAGTCGTGATAAGTCGGGTTACTATAAAGATATTCGCGATAGAGGTTTTTTTCAGGCAGTTGATGAAAACAACTCCTCACTATTTGCCATTGCCGTACCAGTGCTCTCAAACTCCTCAAAATTTGTCGGCGCCTTAGTGGTATCAGGTCCAGTTAGTCGCTTTCACAGTGGCCATAAAGACACTTTAATTACATTACTGAAAACAGAACTGGAAAGCATTTCCATTCCTTAGTTTTTCTTACCCAAGACTCACCATGCAAAAGTAGGAAAACAGTACAAACAGGCAGCAATAAGGCCATGAAATTGTTGAGATTTATTGTATAATTGCGAAGTTTTATCCAATTCTTAGTTTTCATGGAAAAAACATACAATCCCCATCAAATAGAGGCGAAATACCGCGACATTTGGGAGCGGGGTGATTTCTTTTCCTCGCAGACAAATTCTCAAAGCAAAGATGCTTATAGCATCGTTCTTCCGCCGCCTAACGTAACTGGTAGCCTACACATGGGTCACGCCTTTCAACACACCATTATGGATGTGTTTACACG
>JBBWVR010000096.1:0-4978 GCA_050256315.1 Gammaproteobacteria bacterium
GAAAAATTTCGGAAAAAATCGATATTGGCTAGTAATTTAGCCTTTTGTTCGCCTGCCTTAATCAGCTCTAGACTTTTGAGTGTGGCGCAACATAAACTGGGAGAAATAGCCGTGGTATAGACATAAGGGCGTGATTTTTGCACCAAGTAATCGATAAAATCGGTCTTTCCAGCAACGAAAGCGCCCATTGTGCCCGCCGCTTTGCCAAAAGTGGCCATATAAATCGAATTTTGAGGGATATTGGCTTCGAAAATACCAAATCCGTGAGCGTCGTCCTGCATCAAGAGTGCGTTGGAAAAATTTGCGATTTTTTCAATTTCATCGATATTTGCGCGATCGCCATTCATGCTAAAGACGTTGTCGGTGACAATTAGGCCTTGGCCTGTTTGTTTATCACTTTTGGATTTGAGAGAGGCAAGGTCACTGTGAAGGTATCGTCTAAGGGGTAGGCCAATTAATTGATTGGCGTCGATTAATGAGGCGTGGTTTAGTTTGTCCTGTAAGACCCAGTCCACATCCTCTCTAAGTGCTGAAAAGACGCCTAAATTCGCACTATAGCCTGAAGAGAATAGTAGCGCACGCTGTTGCCCTGTGTAATCCGCTAATGCCTCTTCTAGATCTTGGTGCGCCTTTGAATGGCCACTAACCAAATGCGATGCACCCGAGCCAACACCGTATTGTTTGACACCCTTAATTAACGCATCTTTGACTTGCTCGTTATTGGCAAGAGAAAGGTAATCGTTCGAACAAAAGTTGATAATTTGTTTGCCGTCAATTATCATCTCGACCCCTTGGGCGTTTTCGCTTATTTTGCGTGAGCGCAATAAATGCTTTTTATCGAGTGCGTTAATTTGTTGACTGAAATTCATAGACTCTATTTTAAAGAACTTTGTTGCATAGTTATAATAGTGGTGAATAATTAATCATTGAGCTGCAGTTATGACCAATTCAAGACGTTACTACTTTGCCTATGGCTCAAATTTATCAAAGAGTCAAATGGTTGCTAGGTGTCCTGATTCTGAATATTTGATATCAGGAAAGCTAATCGATTATTGTTGGTTTATTAATGAGAGAGGTTATGCCAATATTAAGCCATCGAAAGGTGACTTTGTTTTGGGTGAAATTTTCTCGCTAAGTGAAAAAGACATCGAGTTGTTAGACGTTTATGAGAGTGTTGATGAGGGCATGTATCATCACGAAGCGCTCAGTATTCAAATACAAGAGGGTCATTGCGACTGCTTGGTGTATGTTGATCTTAATCAACTGTTGGGCGAGCCACAATTTGAATATATTAGGCGAATTAACCAAGGCATTCAAAGTGCCCACCTGCCAATGGATTACGTCAATAAATATATTCGACCTTATGTACCTAGTGACAAGGTGTCCGAGAAGCTTACATGAGTGAGAGCGAGAACAAAATACGCGGTATTTTATTGACCTAGAGTTAAAAACTAAAAAAAACTGGGTTGGGATTGTGCTCAAAAGGAGGGGTTGCAACAGCGAAATTTTGCCAATTATTTTCAACAAAGGGTTTTTATTACAAAAGGTCAGTACAATAAACTTATGGCGCAGAATTTAGAGGTATAAATTCTCAAATTATTAACTTTCAAACAAGAAGAGTAATCATGTCTCAATACGTTATTGTTTATACGGGTGGCTTTGATGACGACCAAGTATCCACACCTGAAGATTCTCAAGAACATCAAAAAAAATATATGGCTTGGCTAGAAGGGCTTGGAGATGCAGCCGTTAGCCCTATGAATCCTCTGTTGAGCACAAGCACAATCAGTCCAGATGGCTCTGTAGACGAGGGCAGTAAAATGTCAATGTCTGGCTTTACAATCATTGAGGCCGATTCTTTAGACGATGTTATCTCTATGGCAAAGGAATGTCCGTTTCTTGAGGTGGGCGGCTCTCTCGAAGTCTCTGAGCTTATGCGGATACGGAGTTAGATAGTAAGCGCTTAGGCTTGCTTTTGGTCGGCCAATAACTCGTCGGCTAACTTTTTAAGATTGTTTAATTCCATTTCGAGCTCATTTTGCTTAGATTTTAAGTAGTTTCTAACTTGACTCTTTCTAAGAAACAAAAAGAAGGTTTTAAAGTCTTCAAGGGTGCGTAGGTACTTGCCGCGCATTTGAAGCTCTACAGCTGAACTAATAACCAAACTGGCGAAATAAGTGATCGCCCAACTGGACCCAAAATAGTAGTTGACGATTGCAATTTGTATTATCCAGAATAGGGGAAACAGCGCCATGCCGGTCAAAATCTTGTAAGTGTCGTACTGATCAAGGCTTTTGGCAAAAAATAAAAACGTTTTGTCGGTCAATTGATAAGGAATGAAATTGTTAAGCTTTCCCAAGAGAGAAGCGGGCAGGGCGATAAAAACTTTTAGTAAGGTTCGAAAAATGTACATAAACAGCACACCCGGTTGATACTTTATTGAAAGGTGGTAGTCTTTGATACCGCAACATTGGCATAATTTGTCATAAAGACGTAGGTGGTTTACTATGGTTTTAACGCGTTCTGGCTCCTGCACTAACAGCATTCTCTGTGCTTTGATAATGTACTTTAAGGAGTTAAATTGTTCTGACAGATCTAGGGTTTCATCACGACCATGGCGCTGAGCGTAAAAACGTTCCACTCTTGTTAGGAGTTTTAATTCCTCCCATGAATTGGGGTTGAGAGTTATTTTAATGATTCCTTGTTTGACACGCTCTGTGATTGACTTAACCGCTTGTCGATCATCTACACTTTCTTCATCGCTCACAATAACTGGCTCACCAAATTGCACCAGTAAATCGCCACGAAAAAATCCCTTACGGCTAAAAGTCAAACCTACTGGCACTAAAACTGGAGACTTGCCATTGAGTTTTTTTGCACCAAGCGCAATGCGGGCGGCGCCAGTATTTACTTTACGCATAGTTGGGTCTGAATGACTCACCCCTTCTGGGAAGATCATGATCGTTTTGTTTTCACCCAATTTTTCATAACATTTAACAAATGAATCCACGTTTTTAGCGGTTTTATTGCCAGGATCTTGCTGTCTGTAAATAGGAACAGCATCAAGCATTTTGAGCATTGTTTTAAGCAGTGGCATTTCGAATAATCCACTGCGTGCAAGTGGGTGTATTTGCTTACTGGTTGCGGCTTGTATAACAATAGGATCAACAAGTGCGTTGGCATGATTGGCGCAGAATATGATGCCGACTCCGTGGGGAATTTTCTCGTGACCAGTAACCTCGAAGCGCCTATAAAAGGTCTTGATCACTGCCCGACAAAGCCCCTGCCAAAAGGTCACAATCCAGGCTCTAGATTGAGGTGGCAGATTTGAGGCTTTGTGCTTTCTGAGAGTAGTCATTAAGTTGCACCAATTATGAGCATTCAATCATTTTATCCCGAAAACTTATTGACATAAGGCGAGCTGTCGAATAAATCTCAAATTGATACATTGATGGCTTGTAAAAAACGATAAGATAGATATCATCTGGGTAATGGTTTGATTTGCATGGCGTATGACGAAGGTGCAGCACATCGCTTAAGTGAAGTTTTTGAAAATATTGCTTTTTCAAGCACAAAGAAAATGTTTGGCAGTTTAGGGTTTATGGTGCATGGCCATATGGCTTGCGGTATTATTAATGATCAGTTGATGGTGCGTGTCGGCAAGGCTCAATACGAAGTTGTATTGAAAGAGCCGTTCGTAAAGGAAATGGATTTCACAGGTAAAGCTTTAACAGGTTTTATCTATGTAGAACCCGAAGGTTTTGAGACTGATGAAGAGTTGGAGTACTGGGTAAACTTAAGTCTAGCATATGTTCTGACTTTGCCAGCTAAGTGATCGTATTGGAATTATGCTAAAAAACTACTCGTCAATGAGTTGTGCCATTTTTTTCCACTACTCAGTCTTGCTGGTCGTTGGCCGTGTAGTGCAAGTGGTTCTTTTGGACACAAGGTTATTTGCTTGAGAATTTTTTCTGCTAATTTGACAAGCCAATAAGTGGCCCTTTTTATGTTGCTTGCAAAAGTTATTATCAAGGACTATTTTCTTGATGTTGTTAGCGCCGATGAAATGTAGTCATTTAAGTCAAACCCGTCTATTTATTATCATTGCCTCAAAAGGGCTGGCGTCTCTGAAAGTGATGCATGGCTTATTTCAAGCAATCCATTCGATGTTATTGGAGTAATTTCGACGAGGCATGAAGGTTGTCTGGGTTAAGCGCTCGCCAGAAGCGGTTTTTGACTCCTGGGGAGTGGGGCCAACAATCACCGTAACCAGTCTTTTGGAGATTGCAGGCAGAATTGTAGAGTAGTGCCAATAAATGTCGTATTTGTCAGTGGCAACAGTCGCGCTACCCACCGCTGTCAGGGTTATTGGGTGAACAGCATTACAAGACTCTTGTAACACTTTAAATCCAGCAATAAACCTGTTTTTAATAACATTAGCAGGCTTGGATATTGTCACGAATTACCGCAAATAAATAATTAAGAATTTTTTTCTTTGTGTATTTCGCCCCATAAATAAAGCGTTTTTAATATCGGCTTTAGGCTTTGTCCATAAGATGTCAGCGAGTATTCAACTTTTGGAGGCACAACCGGATAAACCTCTCTATGAACTATACCATCCTTTTCTAGTTCTCTAAGTTTTTGAATTAACATCTTTTGTGTGGTCCTTGGAAGTAGTTTTTGTAATTCATTAAATCTTTTTGTTTCTGATAATAAATACCAAAGTATTAATATTTTCCATTTTCCTGCTAAGACATCAATGGAGGTTTCAACAGGGCATTTCTCAAATTCTGTATTTATGCTTTTATTCATGTTTTTTCCTGTTTTTCTTTGAAGCCGTATAGTTTCAAAAAGTATAGTACCTTACTAAAAAGTAAGTGCTTACAATCATACATCATCTAAGCTAAAATAAAATATTTAAAACTCGAGACGGGAAATATGAAAGCTTTTGTAGTGGAAAAAATCGAAGATAAAAAAT
>JBBWVR010000097.1:0-1761 GCA_050256315.1 Gammaproteobacteria bacterium
GAAACAAATAAGAAATTCTGCGCAAGCGGAAAGATTAAGATCGCTTGCTCGAAAAAGGTAAAATTACCGGTTAAGGTTATAAAAGCCGCAACCAATAAAATCAAACGCATCTGTGACATTTGTTGAAAGAACTTCATCAAGGGGCTTGTGAAACAAAAGATGTTAATTATATTACCTATCCGTTAATAAAGGGAACAATGCTAAATTCACACGTTCATCTAGATTTTGACAACGTCAACACGCCTTCAGCAGCAACTACTGGTGCTATTGTTCCTGCAACTGGTAAAGAAAATTGGGACAGTGTCATTCAATGTTGCGCAAAAGATGATAATCGTCACTTTGCACTTGGTATTCACCCATGGTTTATCGAAGATCACCAAATGATTGACTTGTATGACCTTGAGATTAAAATTGAGGACGAAAAACCTATTGCAGTTGGCGAATGTGGCCTTGACTATCTGAAAGTTAAAGATCAGAATCAGCAGAGATTTTTCTTTGACGAACAAATCTCACTGGCCAATCGCTACAAATTACCACTGATTGTGCACGCAGTACAAGCCACCGAAGACGCCACCGACCTACTAAAATCACACGCCAGCTCTCGAGGTGTTATTCACGCATACTCAGGCAGCCTTCAACAGGCAAAAAGATTGGTTGATATTGACTTCTACCTAGGCTTTGGCTCAAGATTGACGGATCCACATGCGTATAAATTGCATGATATCATCAAGTATATCCCAGCGGAATACATTCTTATTGAAACGGATGACAATCAAAATTCTGACGGTCTGATTCAAGTCGTGGAAAGAATTGCTAAAATTAAGAAAATTACCGTTGAAGAGGCCATTGCCCAGTGCGACAATAACGCCCACAAACTGTTTAATTTAAGTTAGTGTTATGACAGGAAGTTGCGCCAGAACTGAAATTTTAGTTGGTCAACTAGGTCTAGCACAGCTCGCAGAATCCCATGTTCTTATCGCTGGTTTGGGCGGTGTTGGTGGCGCTTGTGCTGAAGCGCTGTGTCGTGCTGGCATTGGCGAGATAACCCTTGTCGATTTCGACACCATTGCCAAAACAGACTTAAATCGCCAACTGGTTGCCCTCCATTCAACACTGGGAAAATCAAAAGTCGATGTACTTTATGAGCGACTGCACGATATCAATCCAGACACAGTCATTAATCAAAAACATCTGTTTATCAACAGAGCCGAGGCCGAGGCTATTTCCTGCGATGAGGATTTAACTTTTGTCGCCGATTGTATCGATGCAATCGCCTGCAAAACAGCGCTTATCGACTCGTGCGCCCGTAATGACATGCCGATCATCTCCAGTATGGGTGCTGGCGGTAGACTCGATCCAACAAAAGTCAAAATTTCACGGATGGACAAAACTGAGAACTGTGGGCTGGCCAGAGAAATGAGAAGACAACTCAGAAACATTCGTGCCTCATTAAAGTTTTCAGTTGTTCACTCCACTGAAATTCAAATAAAAGCCCTTCCGCACCAAGAACTCACTAAAACAGAGCTTACGCCCACAGGGCGTCCGCGCGCTGTGAATGGCGCAATATCTTACATGCCCAATATTTTTGGGCTTATGATGGCGGGTCACATAATCCAAGAAATTTTAAAAAAATAAGTCCACGCCTATTGCGCTGGTAAATACAGTGTAAAAAATTTACTCTAATCCTTATTTACTTTTTGTAAACTACGGTTATCATAAATATTTTGCCTTGTGCTGTCTGCGCTCAAGACGGCGCTCATT
>JBBWVR010000098.1:0-1521 GCA_050256315.1 Gammaproteobacteria bacterium
ATGACTATGAATTTTTGTATATCTAGTCATTAGTATTTAATATTTATATAAATCTAATTCATTTATCTAAAATATTTTAATTATTAGGAAATATGGCCATGTTAGATAATTACGACCGCAAGATTCTAAAACTACTTCAAAGGGATGGCAGAATCACAATCACCGCATTATCGGATCAGATTGGGCTATCAAAAACACCTTGCCTTAATCGCGTGAAAAAATTGGAAACCAAGGGCTACATACGCGGCTACCGAGCGGTGATTAATCACGAGTTAGTAGACGACAACCATATCGCCTTTGTGCAAATAAAAATGGACGACACCAAGACCCAGGCCCTTAATGCCTTTAATGCGGCCATTAAGGAAATACCTGAAGTTGTCCAATGCCACATGATAGCTTCACACTTTGATTACCTACTCAAAGTCAGAACCAATAACATGGAAAGCTATCGAAAAGTATTGGGTGAAAAGATATCTGCCTTACCTCACGTACAAAACAGCTCAACTTTTGTGGTCATGGAAGAAGTGAAGTCTTAGATTTGAGACAACAGCCAATTCTTAAATAAACGCACATTCTGGCGCTGACTATGCACCTTTGGGTAAATAATGTAGTAGCCTTCATCGGGTCTTAAAATATGGTCAAACAATCGCACTAAGCGCCCAGAGCGAATATGCTCACTAACAACCAACGATGAGCCCATCACCACACCTTGGCCATCAATTGCCGCTTGCACAAGCACATTGGTATCATCAATAATAACGCCTCTATTTGGGTTGACACCATTAAGATTGGCGCCTCGTACCCATGTTGACCATGGCTTGTAACTGGTGTCATGAAGTAACGGCAAATTTTCCAAGTCACTTTCCGTAAAACCCCCAGACAAGCCAGTAACAATTGCTGGGCTGCATACCGGGAAAAGATCAAGTGACAGTAAATGAAAACACTCGACATTAGGCCAATTTCCATCGCCATAGGTAATGGCAATGTCAATATCTTCACGAGAGAAATCCACCTCCTCATTGGAGTGAAAAAGGCTTAGATTAATACCTGGATTATGCCGCCAAAAATCATTCAGCTTTGGTGAAAGCCACTTAGCGGAAATAGAGGGGCCCAATCGCACTCGAAGCATACCCAAACCAGTGTCGGAAGTAATTTTCTCAACTCCACTAGCAATTGCATCAAGTGATTTAGTCATCACTGGAAGTAATATTTTCCCCTCGCTGGTCAATTGAATTCGACGAGGATGACGAGAAAATAATGCAACTCCAAGCTGCTCTTCCAGAATTTTAATTTGATGACTTGCCGCCGCCTGCGTGACATAAAGTTCCACTGCTGCCTTGGTAAAGCTTAAATGCCGCGCCACAGCTTCAAATACTTTCAAACTATTGAGTGATGGTAGCTTGCTTCTCATACCTATTAGAGGGTTAATTGACTCAATTATAGATTAGTTTTTCTTATGTACTGTAATAATAATTTCTCATTTGCACATGGCATGTAGATTATTTATAATTAAAAAATCTA
>JBBWVR010000099.1:0-12491 GCA_050256315.1 Gammaproteobacteria bacterium
AACTCTCGGATAGGGTGATGCCTATCAACTAAGGCAGGATTTAATCCTGCCTTTTTTATGTCTAATGTATTATGTATTTGCCTGTATCAAGGGCTGTAATTGGTGCAAGGATATTTTTTACGCTTCTCTGCCGTAATACAGGTTAACAACATGTTTTGCTTCTGCAAAGAAAAGCCAGCGCTCTAGGAGAAGACCGAGGAAATTACAAATGACTGCGATCAATATAAAATGAAAGCTTGTTGATTGCGTTATGAGGCAGAGTGTAGGCACAACTACTATTAATAAAATGCTGCAGAAACGAAGCAGCAGCACCTTCTTGACTGAAATATCAAAACCAAATTCTTTCATTAGGAAATTTTTTGAACTTTCACCTGTATGTAGTAAGCGAACTTTTTGTGAAGAGAGACCAGTTGCGGTTTTAATGCTCAGTTTTGAAGGTTTACCTATGAAGTAATAATAAATTGCTTTTGTGATAAATGCTAAGCAAAGTAGCCCCATGATCAATGTAAGCAACAACTCAGACTGTTGACTGTGGTAACTTAAGATAGCAAACATTGTTATCGCACCCGATAATAGTCCCAACAGCACAAAGTTGGTTGGTACGAGTGGTGAGTTCCATGCCCGAATGGTTTTTAAGCAGGCATAAATCATGCCAGTTGAATACACGGTAAGCAATGAAATAATCATGAGTATGATTGCAGTTGTTTTACTCGTCACACTGCCGGTTTCAGTCGCAATTAGGGTGTATATAAAAGCAAATACGATCGGAAAGGTCAGTAGGGCAAAAACCCCTTCTCTAGATAACCACGAAGAGCGAAAACGAAAAAACGCTCGCCATGCATTTTTTGGGTTGGCTAGATGTAGGGTTGATGAGAGAAGGCCGAGTAAAACAAGTGTTAAACCAATGACAACACACACAACCAATGGATTTGACGATGGCTCGACAATATTCCCTGTCCGGCTCAGAGCAACATGAAGGCCAGAAAAAAATAAAAGACCATAACCCAGTCCCGAGGTGATAGTAAAAAATATAATAGAAAAGGCTGGATGCATTGATAACTCCGAGTACTAAATTAACGACTAATAAGCTCGTTGGCCCAATCTTTTGCTTGACCAACTAAGCTTTTTTGTTTTTTCTCAATTGTGACACTGCTTGCCAAACGTGGTGGTAAGTATTGGTTGGTGGGGTTGTAACCTAGCTCATTCATTAGCCCGTTACCATTGCGTTCGCGTGTTAATTTGCTCACGTTTGAATTGGGATCATCAAAATCACCAAAGTGGCGCGCAGTTGTCGGGCAGGTCATAACACATGAAGGCTGGCGATCAATTTCGGGAAGTGATTCGTCATAGATTCGATCTACACACAATGTGCATTTTTTCATTGTGCCGGATTCACGATCTAACTCTCTTGAGCCATATGGGCACGCCCAAGCGCACAGGTTGCAGCCCATGCATTTATCTTGATCAATGAGTACAATGCCGTCACTCTTGCGTTTGTATGAGGCGCCCGTAGGACAAACTGTGACACAGGCTGCATCTTCACATTGCATGCATGACATTGGAAAGTTAACGGTTTTGCTGTGTGGATAGTTACCAGTCTCATAACTTCTTACACGATTAAAAAAAACGCCGGTAGGGTCTTTTTCATAAGGATTTTGATCGCTCAAAGATCCAGTTGTACCAGAGGTGTTCCATTCTTTGCAGGAGACAACGCAAGCATGGCAACCTACACAAGTGTCTAAATCAATAACAAGTCCTAAACGCATTTTTTCTCCTTAACGTGGATTCTTGCCACGAGTTAGCACGTCTTTCATTGGCCTAACAATGTTGACGGGTTCGTGGGTTTTGTATCTTAATACCGATGGCTGATCTGGTGCACCAGGTATTGGTTTAATGGTATCAAATTGCGGGAAGGATATTGGCGTTTGATCATCCGCTCTATAGACTTTAACACGTGCATCATACCAAGCCGCTTGGCCGGTTATTGGGTCCGAGTTTGTCATTTCTCGCTGAGATGTGTTGTTAGTAGGCAACAACTCAGATATTAGATGATTTAATAGAAATCCTTTTTCAGATTCGTTTGCGCCTTTTTTTAATCCCCAGGCACCCGATTGCTTGCCAATCGCATTCCAAGTCCAAACGGTGTTTTCTTCACAGCCCTCCATTAATTTCACTTGTGCTTTGATAGCGCCAATTCTTGACTCAACCCAAACCCAGTCGCCTTCTGCAATAGCCATAGATTCAGCTTTTGCACGATTCATGTAGAGTTTGTTTTGTGCCATGATTTGTCGCAACCAAGCATTTTGTGAATCCCAAGAGTGGTACATAAACATCGGCCGTTGGGTGGTGGTTGAGAATGGGTATTCATCCTCATCTGTGAGCTCGACTTCAATCGGTTTGTAATAGCTTGGACAAGGTGTGAAGTATTTTTTTAATCTTGCTTTGTCCTCTTCGTCGCTAGGGCATGGGCCATCATAAAGCCCTTGACCAGCGAGACGAAATTTTTGCAAAGTCTCGGAGTAGAGCTCCATGACAATGGGCTTGTCATTGAAGTTTAAGTGTGTATCGGCAGCAAACTCAAGGTATTCTTTATTTGCAAAGCGGTAATACTTTTGCGAGTCTGGAATATCCTGCTTAAAAAAACTTTCGTTTTCAATGTATTTTTCCCACTGGTCAGGATTGGGTTCACCTACAATGCTTTTTTCTCCATTTTCACCTCGCCAGCCAGCCAAGAAGCCGATGCCAGGGTGTTTTTCCCAATTGGTGATAAATTCTTTATAACCTGAGTATTTGGCAGTGCCGTCATCATTGGTAAAAATTGGAAATTTGAGGCGAGTTGCTAAATCAACCATCACCTCTTGCCATGGTCTTACATCTCGATCCAGATCTAGAATGGGATGGCGAATAGCGTCTGCAATAACATGAGGTTCGGATATGGGCCTGTCAAGAATTGAAATCGTGTCAAAACGCTCTAGGTAGGTTGTATCAGGCAAAATGAGATCGCCAAAGTTGACGGTTTCAGAATGAAATGCGTCGACAACCACTAAGTACGGAATTTTATACTCGCCATTATCATCTTTTTCCTTTAATAAGTTTTGGGTATTGCCCGGATTCATGCTTGAGTTCCATGCCATATTCGCCATGAAAAATATCAGGGTGTCAATCGTGTAAGGATCGCCTTTGACAGCGTTATTGATAACCATATGCATCATTCCATGATTAGCAAGTGGCGCCTCCCAAGAGTATGCCTTGTCAATTCTTAATGGTTTGCCGTCTATATCAATGCAAAGATCTTCTGGTGATGTGGGAAAGCCCATGGGTGGTGATTGTAGTGGTGTGTTTGCTGCCATATCTTTTGCTGGTTTAATAGGCGGTGGAATCATTCTTGGGAATGGTGGTTTTGCAAGATGCGCTCCCGGACAGTCAATTGCACCAAGTAGTATTTGTAAGATATGAATGGCACGGCATGTTTGGAAGCCATTTGAATGGGCGGCAATGCCACGCATTGCATGCATAGAGACTGGTCTACCAATGAATTTATCGTGTTTTTTTCCTGTCCAGTCCGTCCATTCGGTCTCAATTTCAATACTTTCTTGGAAGGCAACATGTGCCATTTCTAAAGCGTGTCTCTCGATATCCTCTGCAGCAATGCCAGTTTCTTTAGAGACTTTGTCTAAGCTATACTCATCGCTGAGATACCCTTCAGTGAGAAGTGTAAAAGAAGTTTTGACACTAAAGCCTTCGCTTGTTTGCCATTCGCCAAATAGTGCAGGTTTAATCTCTGCAAGGCTTGCGTCTATAAATGTTTCTGATTCGAGCTCCCATGCTTGGGGTTTTCCCTGTTCATTGCGCCAAAAAAGGCCATCGTTACTCTTGCCAGGATTTTGAATAACCAGATGTGGTGCATTGGTATAACGAATTAGAAATTCTTTGTCGAATTGATCGTTTTCGAGAAGTACACGAGACATTGCAATTGCAAACAGACCATCAGTACCGGGGCGAATGCTAATCCATTCATCTGCTATGGCTTGGTAACCAGTGCATACCGGATTAACTGTGGCAAACTTAGCGCCATTTTTCTTGAGCTTTGAAAGGCCAATTTTAATCGGATTGGACGAATGATCTTCGGCCACACCCCATAACATAAAGTATTTGGTGTTGTCCCAGTCTGGTTCGCCAAATTCCCAGAACGATTGGCCTAGAGTATATAAACCTGCCGCCGCCATATTGACAGAACAGAAGCCGCCATGAGCAGACCAGTTTACTGTACCGAACTGTTGCGCCCAGAGGCTACTTAAGGCTTGCATTTGGTCTCTTCCTGAGAAAAAAGCCAGCTTTTTTGGATCTGTTTCGCGTATCTTTTCTAAGCGAGCCGTCAGCTCATTAAGAGCCTCATCCCAACTAATAACTTCAAATTCGCCATCTCCTCTTTCCGTGCCAGGTTTTCGACGTAACGGAGAGCGCAACTTGGCCATGGATTCGTTTTTCATAATCCCCGCGTTACCTTTAGCGCATAGAACGCCTTTATTAATGGGATGGTTGCGATTGCCCTGGATGTAGCGAACCTTTTTTCCTTCAAGTGTTACCTTGATGCCACAGCGACATGCGCACATGTAGCACGTGGTTGTTTTTACTTCTTGCTTTGACCTGTCTTCAAAGACCGGTAATGGGTCTTCTAGGTCAATATTTTGTGGACAAATTTGTGCTGTCATTTTTCGTTCATCGATTATGCACCCAAATAAGGGGTAGTAAAGATATATATATTCATATACCTAGTTCTATATAAAATATATATTCATAATCTACCTTAATCAGGAGTTGGTGCTTTTTTTTGATTGTGACTTGAATGGGATTGATTAGCAAAAAACTGAATCATTTCACTTCAAAATGAATGATAGCACCATGAAAAAAAATCATATATATATTAGTAAAACTGGACCAGTAGATACATCTATTTGGAGTGGCTGTCTAGGGTTCGACATTCCGTTTTTTTCATGTAAACTAGCCTTTTTCATAGAGGCTTTACAATGACTTTGCTGCATAAATTGACTGAAAGCGCTCAGAAAAAATTCCCACGCATTTTGTTGCCGGAATCGGCTGATGAGAGAATTTTAAAAGCAGCACTTTTAATCTCTAATCAAAAAATTGCGCAAATCACTCTTCTTGGTGATGAGTTACAGCTCAACCAACAATTAAACGAACTTAATGGAGGCGTGCATTCTATAGCTATTATTAACTCCGAAGATAAGCAATTAATGCGTAAGTATGCCGAGCTATTACACCAAAAAAGAAAGCATACTGGACTTACTCTTGTTGAAGCTAGAGAGCGTGTTCAGCAAGATTGCGTCTTTGCGATGTTGGCATTAGAGAGCAATGCCGTTGACGGCGTTGTAACTGGCGCTATTACCCCAAGCCAAAAAGTGCTGAGCAACGCGCTGCGAATTATTGGTGTCGCGAAGGACGCAAAGTTGGTATCCAGCTTTTTTCTAATGGTATTTGATGAAAATCACCAGAAGTACGGTAAAGAAATACTGTTTTCCGATTGTGCAATGAATGTTAATCCGAGCGCCGAGGAGTTGGCTGAAATTGCCGCGAGCACAGTTAAATCTGCAAATGAACTTTTGGGTATGACACCCAAAGTAGCGATGCTGTCGTTTTCAACCAACAGGAGTCCTGAGTTTGAACAAGTAGAAAAAGTTAAGCTGGCAACGACTATTTACCAAGAGAAAGAGCTTGATGCAGAAATTGTTGGCAACATTCAATTAGATGCAGCACTGGATAATAAGGTATTAAATCTTAAGTATCCACAGACTTCATTTATCGCACCTGCCAACGTGTTGATTTTCCCGACATTGGATGCCGGCAATATTGGTTATAAGTTGGTACAGCGCTTTTCTGGCGCTGAGGCGATCGGCCCAATTTTGCAAGGCCTTGCCAAGCCGGTGAATGATTTGTCCAGGGGCTGCAGTGTTGATGAAATCGTCAACACCATAGTCATTACTGCCAATCAGTGCTCGTAGGCATTTCTACATACTGATGTAGTTCGGTCCACCACCACCTTCGGGCGGGGTCCAAGTGATATTTTGCGCTGGATCTTTAATGTCACAGGTTTTGCAATGAAGGCAGTTCTGAGCGTTGATTTGAAAGCAATCTTGTCCTTCTTTTTCGATAATCTCATAGACGCCAGCAGGGCAATATCTTTGCGCTGGTTCATCGTATTTACTTAAGTTAGGGCCGAGAGGAATGGTGGTATCACTGAGTTTTAAGTGAACCGGCTGATCTTCTTCGTGATTCGTACCAGATAAAAATAAAGACGAAGTGATGTCGAAAGTAAATTCGTTGTCAGGCGCGAGATATTCTTTCGCTTTGGAGCCACCGATTAATTGTAGACTCTCAGAGTCCCTCTTCTTGTCCTTAATGTTGATCGGCAGTTTATTGAGGAAAATATTGGATTCAATAAAGTTGTAAGCCGATCCGATATAAAAGCCAAATTTATGCAGAGCCGAACTAAAGTTTCTTGATTGATGAAGCTCTTTGTACAGTGCGCTTGATTTAAATAAATCGTCAAAATCACAAACCTCTTCATTAAGTATTTTGTTGACGTATTCTGCGGCCAACATGCCCGATTGTAAGGCGCAATGACTGCCTTTGATTTTTCCCGGATTCAGTGTTCCAGCGTTACAACCAATAATCATGCCACCGTCAAAATCCATTTTTACCAAGGAATGCAGACCACCCTTACTAATCGCGCGGGCGCCATAAGAAATACGCTTGCCGCTTTCTAGGTATTGTTTGATGACCGGATGCAGTTTGTATTGCTGAAATTCTTTGAACGGATTTTGGTATGGGTTGGCGTAATTCAAGTCGACAATTAAGCCGACAGCAATGCGATTTTTATCAAAGTGATAAAGATAACCACCACCAGATGTGCCTTGTGTTAAAGGCCAGCCAATAGTATGTAGAACGTCACCTTCGGAATGTCTGTCGTTTTCAACTTCCCAGATTTCTTTAAAGCCTATGGCAAAATGTTGCGGAGATTTTCCCGCATCTAGTTTTAAGTCTTTAATCAGTTGCTTGCCAATATGACCACGTGCACCTTCAGCAAAAATAGTTTGTTTTGCTAAAATATTCATACCGGGCGCCCAGGTGCCTTTTTGATTACCATGCTTGTCGATGCCCATGTCTGCAGTAGAAATACCACAAACACGACCACTTTCATCGCTTAGGTAATTCTCAGCGGGGAATCCTGGAAAAATATCAACACCAAGTTCCATCGCCTTTTCACCTAACCACTGACACAACTCACCTAAAGAGATAATATAGTTGCCGTGGTTGTGAAGCCCTTTAGGGGTTAGCCATGAAGGGACTTTGATTTTTTTACTGCCACTTCTGAGAAAGTAAACATCATCACCTTTAACGGCATTATTAAGTGTTGGGCAGTCTTTAGCATCTTCTGGGAAAAGATCGAATAGGGCTTGTGGCTCAAATACTGCACCAGAAATGATGTGTGATCCGATTTCTGAGCCTTTTTCCAATAGGCAAACAGAAAGATTGGGATTAAGTTGCTTTAACTTACATGCTGAGGCAAGACCCGCAGGGCCACCACCAACCACCACTACATCGTATTCAATTGATTCTCTTTCCATTAAGCTAGCCTAAAATTGAGTGAAAAATGTCTGGTTAAGCGTTGTCGATCAACTCTTGAACGGCACCAAATAAGTCTGTGTTCCAAACCAAATCAGCCATTCTTGCCATCGGCGCATCACCATCGTTGTTGATGACCACAATGACTTGTGAGTCTTTCATGCCCGCCAAATGTTGAATAGCGCCAGAAATGCCAACCGCCATATACAATTTAGGTGCAACCACTTTACCCGTTTGACCCACTTGGTAATCATTAGAGATAAAGCCGGCATCAACCGCTGCTCTAGAAGCGCCAACCGCCGCATCAAGTTTATCTGCCAGTTGTTCAATTAGGGCAAAATTCTCTTTCGAGCCAAGCCCTCTGCCACCTGAAACAATACGATCAGCAGTGGTTAATTCAGGGCGCTCAGATTGAGATTCTTGTAGTGAAATAAACGTTGAGTTTGATTCAGGAACATCAACTGATAACTCTTCGATAGCTGCAGAACCACCATCTTCAGCGTGATTGAATGATGTCGCCCTAACCGTTAATAAAATTTTATCATCACTACTTTCAACAGTAGCCATGATGTTGCCTGCGTATAGAGGCCGAGTAAACGTATTTGCTGATTTCACCTCACAAACGTCAGAGATTGGCTGAACATCTAGAAGGGCACCTACCACGGGTACGATATTTTTACTGTATGTGGCAGAGCCTGCAACAAGGTATTGGTAGTCGTTCATTACACCTGCAATGAGCTTGCTGGCAATACCTGCTGAAACATGCTCCAATGCCGCGTTAGCAATCACTTTAACTGTATTGATGCCGCTTATTGCAGCTACAGCTGAGGCATTTGCAGCATCGTTTGTTAATACAAGTGCATCAACGGTGTCTGATAATTGAGTAGCTGCTGTTACTGCAGCGCGAGAATTGGCGCTGATTTCAGCGCCGTGTAATTCGATTAATACCAAGGCTGACATTATAGTACCCCCATTTGATTTAACTCTTCAAGCAACTCTTTGGCAGATGAAACTTGTTTTGCCGCTCTATCTTTAGTGCCAGACTCTACAACACTGATCACTTTAACGCGTGGCGTTAAATCAATATCAAGACTTGATAATTCAACAGTTTCGAGCGGCTTAGATCTTGCTTTCATAATATTAGGCAAAGATGCGTATCTGGGCTCGTTAAGGCGCAGGTCAACAGTGACGATTGCAGGTAAGTGAAGCCTTCTAGTTTCAATACCAGAATCGATTTCACGACTCACTTCAACACTCTGGGCGTCATCGCTTAGACTAAATTTAGAAATAAATGTGCCGAGCGAATAATTCAACAAACCTGAGATAATTTGTCCTGTTTGGTTGTTGTCATTGTCAACAGCTTGCTTGCCCATAATTACAAGACCCGCCTCTTCACGCTTGATGATTGATGCTAGGATCTTTCCAAGGTGTAGCGGTTGTAAGTCAAGATTGGTCTCTGTTTTGATAAAAATTGCTCGATCAACACCCATCGCTAAAGCCGTTCTTAGGGTGTCTACTGTTTTATCAGTACCGATGCTGACAACAATTGTCTCGCTGGCCGCACCGTTTTCTTTAAGTTTTAAGGCTTCTTCAACAGCAATTTCGCAAAAAGGATTCATCGCCATTTTGGCGTTGGTTAAATCAACCATTTGAGTTTGTTTGTCAACTCGCGCCTGTGTATAAGGGTCAAGTACGCGCTTTATTGGAATAATTATTTTCATTTGTAATAGGGGTTACTAATTATAAAACCTGCGAATAATACCATCTACCTACCATTTGAAAAGTGATTTTTTAAGGTTTGTTTATTGAAAAAACCGATAGTTTTTAATGTTTCTTTCAAACGCATTAGTGAATGCTCTAATTGTAGCGTATTAATTGTCAAGCGGAAAGCGCAGCTTAGCTTCAGCGCCTTCTTGTAAAAAGCGGTTTTGTAGTGTTATTTCACCGCCGTGGAGCTGCATAATTTTCCTCACAAATCTCAAGCCCAAGCCATTACCCCGTTTTCCAGTATCGGGTCTGGAGACTGAAAAGAAACGGGTAAAGAGTTTTCTTAAAACGTGATCCGGCATTCCCGGACCTTCATCCAAAACCATGATGGTGACAGCCGTATTGGTTTCACTTGCTTTAATAGTGATTGTGCCGCCCTTGGGGCTAAAGTCTATGGCGTTGTTAATAATATTGCCAATAGCTTGCTCTAAGAGGAGTTTTTCAGCCTGAATTTCACCGTTATTCTCAATGTCAAACTCGATTTTTAGTTCCTTATTGGCGATGGTTTTAACGCGAATTGGCGCTTTTAGTACGTTGCTGACGACAGCTTTAATATTGAGTGAGGTAATGTTTTTTAATGCCTCTCTTCTCTCTATTCGTGACAATTCTAGCAAGCGAGTGACCAGTCTGTCCATGTGTTTATTAGAGTCGAGGATATTCTGAATAAAATGTACTCGCTGCTTTTCGTCCATCGGTAGTAGTAGGTTTTCTGCAGTTGCTCTAACGCCGGTAATTGGTGTGCGTAATTCGTGCGCGAGCGTGTCTATGTATTCTTCTACGTTGTCTTTGAGCTCTAACTCATTCCTAAGCTTTTCAATGGCCTCCAGTAGCCTAATAAATTCTTCATTGTGTATGTTTGGCGCGGTTGCGTCTGCGCCCATGGAAAGTCGACTTGTGTATTTCACCAATAACTTGGCATCACGAGAGACAATATAGCTGGCAACACCACCAATAATTAAAGAGATGAAGAATATATAAAATGCATATTCATAGATGCGAGAATCGCCTTGACCAAAATAAATTGGCTTGACAACAACAAGCGCACCTATGATGTTGTTGTTTTGATCATAGATAGGGCTTGAGACATAAAGTGCTTTTGTGCTAAATAATGGTTTTTCATTGTTTGGATCGTAGAGTGTTTTACGAATACCATGTTTGCCTTGAAGGGCACTTGCCACTTCGATATTATTTTTCATGTTTCGACCCAGTATTAAGCCTCGGGAGTCGTAGATAATCTTGCCGGCGCTGTTGGCTAGGTAAATCTCTAGGTTGTTGGGCTGTTTGTTTTTGGCGCTCTGCTCTGAGTCTTGTGGTTTTAAGTAGCCTGAGGTAATGTCTTCAAATGCCTGTATATCAATAGTACCTTTATCTTTACTGATATTGTAGGAGGCAATTTGACTCAACAAACTTGAGGCATTAATCATGATTTCTTCGGCAGATTCCTCGCTGGTGCGATTGGCAATGAGCCAGACAATCGAGCTGCTAATTAAGAAATAGAGAATAAAAAGTTTGGAGCCGAGATTAAGCTTAAGGAGTTTCATTTAAAAGGGAGGCCTTTGTATAAGCCATTTTAGATTTGATGGTTGGTTGTTTTTTATTTTACAAGGCATAATTTTTTTAAACTCTATTTGTTGTCCAGTGATGAAATTTAACGCAGAAAAATGGGAAAAATCCCTCATCCCTCAGCAAATTTTAAAATGGTTTGTATAAAGACCCCCGAAGTATTTAAGAGGTAGAGCTTACTGGGGCCTCAATAAGGCTATAGCCAATGCCTCTGTGTGTTTCGATGTACTCGTTCTTGTCATCTATCTCGTGCAAGCGTTTACGTATTGACTTTATGTGAGTGTTAATGGTTTTAACGTCAGAGCCATGCGGCCTGTCCCAAATAATGCTCAGTAAGTATTCTCGTGAGTGTACACGATTGGGGTGCTTAACTAGGTGAGAGAGGATCTTAAACTCTGCGGGTGTTAACACAATCTCTTGGTCGGCAAACAGCACTTTTTGCATGGCTTCATTGATACTAAACTTGGATTGCTGAAGCTTGGGCTCGGATCTTAAGTGTCTGAGTTGTGCGCGCACGTGCGCCACCACCAATCTTGGGCTTAGGGGTTTGGTAACATAGCCATTAGCCCCCAATCCTTCTAGGCCCAGCACTTGGTCGGCCTCATCATCACGAGCTGAAATAATCACTACGGGTATTTCAGATTTAGCGCGAACCTTGCGTAAGACGTCGAAACCACTAATATCTGGTAGACCAACATCAAGCAGCATTAAGTCCACATCGTTGTTGTCAAGGTAGTCAAGGGCGCCATAGCCATTGTCAAACCATTGGCAACTAAAGGAATCTTTTTCAAGAATAAAGGCGATACTCTCAGCAATGGTTCTGTCGTCTTCAACTATAAGAATGTGCTGCATATAAATAAATATTGATAGAAAGGCTTCATTGTAGTTAAAAAAGCGTCAAACAAAACCATCTTCACCCAATCTTCACCAAAACTTCATTTATAAAACATTTGAAATTTACATTCAGGCCCTAAACTGAGGCCATTGTTTTTAGAAAGTTAGGGCGGAATGCGACAAACTCTCCTTTTATTTACAAACGCTAGTAGTGCAGAAACAAAGCTCAACCCTATGAGTGATGTTATTACAATACCAATGCGAGCTAACGTCCTAGTATCTAAAAACAATACTATTGAAGCGCTGTTTGACAACACCAAGGTGTGCTTACAGAGCTTAAGCGAGTATTTTAAAGAACCTCGAAACACTCTTGCCACTCTCTCCTTGTGGCGTTAGAGGTAGCGGCTGAAGCTGGTGGCTCTCCTTCCACCAGCAGAAGCTTATTTATTAGAGCCGAGAGATCTTTATACAAGCCATTTTAAAACTTGCTGAGGGATAGAGGGGTTTTTCCCATTTTTCTGCGTTAAATTTCATCACTGGACAACAAGTAGAGTTTAAAAAAATTATGCCTTGCAAAATGAAAAAACCCACTGTCAAATTCAAAGTAGCTTGTATAAAGGCCTCTAAATGAATACACAAGCAAGCAAAATGCACTGGTCTAGTGCGAATGTTTCTCCTGTATT